>JARVJW010000170.1 GCA_029775955.1 Nitrososphaeria archaeon
TATTTTACTGAAAATTATATGCATGTAAAATAACCTGACATATTATACCATTGGTTTGCCTGTAGGTAGCATCAATGCAACTGGGGTTAGAAACAGCCACAACGATCTTTATAAGGAGCTATAATATTATGAAGATAAAGGAAATACTGAAGGTGATAAAGCCATGAGCCATCCATGGAAATCCAGGGGACAATTGTCTGGCGCTACGAGCCACAGGAGGAAGTACCTCACGGACATGCAGAGCGCGATAAGGTATGCTATTGAAGTTGCCTATGAAATGGCTATATGCGATCACAATAGGATACCTTCGCCAATTGCATTGAGGTCAAGCCGTGGTTCGTGTCAAACTACGATTATGCGATTCACCACCTCAACCCCGTTTCTGCCATTGCCTGATAATATAAGAAGAACCATCATGGCGAGCTGAGGATACCTGATGTGAAGAAGCTTGAAATGAGGATTGACGGCGAGCTGTTCAAGGTGACAAAGCAACGCTCCAGCCCGGGCATTACGCTTACGTCCCAATAAACACTGAGAACAAGCACTTCCTGGCATACAGCAAGGGCAAAGCTTCAGAGCTCTTGCTGACTGACAATTTTGTGTGCATAACTTTCACCATATCGGAAAAGGAAAGGAGCCTAGCTTCGTGGCGCAGGACTTCACGATAGATTCCACGTTTGCGACGGTGAATGCTGGTAGGCCTGCGCTGAAAGGAACTGACATAGCGCACATACAGAACGACTTCTCCAGGAGGAGGAAGAGCCTGCAGAAGAACAATAGACAAAAGAAGTACAGGAAACTGCGCCAGGCCAGAGGTAGGCAGAAGAACCGTGTCAATGATGCCCTGCAAAAGCTAACTACGGAGATGGTAAAGGAAAACCCAGGCGCATCGTTTGTCTTTGAAGACTTGAACGGAATAAGGGCCAGTGGAAACAACAAGGGCAGGAAATTCAGGACAAAGTTGAACAGGTGGCCATACAGGCTTTACCAGAAAATGATTGAATACAAGTCCCAATATGTTTACGTGAACCCAAGAGGGACCTCCTCGGAGTGTCCTGTCTGTGGTGATAAGCTGACTGCTTGGGGGATATCGAAATGCGAAACCTGTGGCGTGGACTACGACAGGCTGGCCTCACTTGCCATAACCCTGCGTGGCCTGCGGCTACCCGTTTACCGTGAGTGCAGATTGCTTTCTTTGAAGGATGAATACCTGTACACCGGCCATGAGCCTAAAGTGGCCGGAGCGGGCTTGACTGAGAAGGTCAACGCTCCGAATGATGGTTATAAGAAATTATAACCTTTTAGAAACGGTTTCAACTATTCTTATAAAAGCACAACAACAGCTTTCAGTTACTGATTTATTGTAAGTTGCTCCACTGCAAAAAATCATCACAATAGATTTTAGGCATAATTATTAATAATAAAATTTTTGCAAAAAGAAGGCATTATGATTAAAATTATTTCAAATATAAACATTAAATTATATCAATTTTATAATAAAAGCTGCTATTTTTTGATATTAGCCTAATTACGCCTAAGGTCCAATATGAAATTTTAAACTACTTCAAATAACATTGCAGTTGCTCCTCCTATACCGTGACATAAACTTGCAATTCCAGTTCTGGCATGCAACTCATTTAGGTAGTTCAGCATTGTAACTACAAGCCTTGCGCCGCTTGCTCCAATGGGATGCCCTAGTGCGATAGCACCGCCCCAGGGATTCAGCCTCTCTTCCTGGATTCCAAACTCCTTCATGAATAAATAGCTGCTTACAGCAAAGGCCTCGTTGTTTTCGAAGTAATCAACTTCACTGAGTTTAAGCCCTGTGCGGTTTAGGAGCTTTTTTACGGCAATTATCGGAGCCTCGGAAAACTTGTAACTTTTAACCCCAGCCCAGCTGTATCCTGTTATTTTAGCAATTGGCTTAACGCTTGTCCATTTTACTGTTGCTTCATCAGCAAGCACAAGTGCAGCAGCTCCGTCTGATATCTGAGAAGAGCTTCCCGCGGTGTGTAAACCCCCAAAAGTAGGCTTCAGCTTGGAAAGCTTTTCGATTGAAGTATCCCTTCTTATTCCTTCATCGTTTACTGTTCCATTTGGCATCGTGACAATTTCCCTGTTAAAGTGGCCAGAGTCAGCAGCTCCAGCAGCTCTTATATGGCTTTCATATGATATTCTGTCAAGCTCTTCCCTGGTAGCCCCTTGTTCTGTAGCCACCATATCAGCCTCCTCGCCCATAAGTTTCATGTTAAAAGGGTCCCTCAATCCATCTGTGAACATAGTGTTTTTTAGTGCAAGTTCAGCGTCAGCTCTCGTGTAGTACCTCAGCGAAGCTGCAAATTGCGCTTGACTCATACTTTCTGTGCCCCCTGCTATTACAGCATGCGCATCCCCTGCCTTGATCATCTGCGTTGCGCTTATGATACTCATCATTCCGCTTGAGCACACCATGTCAATGCTGTATGCATCCACGTTATCTGGTATTCCAGCCATTATTGCACATTGCCTTGAAATATCCTGTCCATGGCCTGCTCTAAGCACGTTCCCCATTATCACCATGTCTATTTCTTCGAGAGGTATTTTTGAGCGCTTTACAGCTTCGCTTATCACAATGGAACCCATCTGGACAGCGCTAAAGTCCTTTAAAGTTCCCCCAAACTTACCAATAGGTGTCCTTACCGCTGAAACAATATAAACGTCCATATTTATAATTGGGCACGAGACTAATTAAATAATTCTATTAGTTTGCTTTTTAAACTTAGAAGAAAAATAAAGCGCATGATAATTGACCTTGGAACCATGGGCACTGAGCCCATACTGAACGGCTACCTAATTGTTTCCGAAGGCGAAGCTGCAATAGTAGAAACTGGACCCTCAAGCGTTACAGAGGAATATATAAACAGGGTTTCGAAGCACATCGACCCTGTCAGGATATCATATGCTCTGATTTCTCATGTTCATGTTGACCACAGTGGGGGGGCATGGAAGCTTTCAGACATGCTACCAGGCGTAAAATTTGCATTGTACGAGAAGGGTGCCAGGCATCTGATTGACCCGGCAAAGCTGATTGAAGCTTCAACAAAAACACTTGGGGACATCTATCAAGTTTGGGGTGAAGTAAGGCCAGTAAGCGCGGATAGGGTAATTGCTCTCAATGACGGCCAAGCAATCAGGATAGGCAATTATGAACTTGAACTTATAGCTGCTCCAGGTCATGCTTCGCATAGCTCAGCTTGGTACTTGAAAGATGAAGGGGTTATGTTCCCGGGGGATTCAATGGGTATGCTGATCGGCAGCAACATATGGCCTGCCGCACCCCCTCCATTTAACATGGAAATGTTCAAGCAATCAGTAGAGAGATTGAAGAAAATGGACCCCACAACGGTTTGCTTTCCGCACTTTGGTTGCACTGGGGCAGGAATTTTTGACGACGTTGTCAGTACATACATGGAACTGAATGAAATCCTACGGGTTCACTGTAAAGCAAGTGATGATCAGATACTTCATGAGATACTTTCAATGGATAGATACAGAGAAATGCCAAGGAACTACTACTTTAGAGAGTTTCTCAAGTTGAACCTGAGGGGATTGCCTGATTATCGTGCATGACATAAAGTTTTTTACCTAAAATGCGTAGTAACTATATGAGCTTGCAGACAGATGTTCTGATAATTGGCGCTGGCGCGCTTGGAGCCTCATTGGCATATGAAATATCTTCTACAACAGACCTGAGCATCACGGTCATTGACATGGAAGGGGTGCCGGCATTCCATTCCAGCTCTCGCAACACTGGGGTTATCCACAGGCCATTTTACCTGGATCCCGTCAGCAAAAAGGTCTACGCGGAGAGCGCCATTAAATCTTATGGCCCCTGGAAAGAAATAGCTTACATCGCAGGTCTGCCCTGGGTTCAGAGGGGAGTGATGGAGCTTGCGCTTAATGAGAGTGACATACATGTAATAGAGAAATATAGCAGGTGGGCTATGCAGAATGGCATGGATGAAAATGAATATAACCTGCTTGACGAGCAGGATGTAAGGAAACTAGAGCCCAGAGTAATGGCAAAGGGCGCAATTCTCAGCAACCTTGATTCAAACGTGAGTTACGGATCAATGGTTGGTGCTGTAATGCAACTTGCTCAGAATAATGGAATAAGGGTCCTATGGAACATCAGGGCAGAACGGATAATTGAAGGTGAAAGGCCAATAGTTGCCTGCAAATCCCCTAATGGCGAGGTGAACATAAAAACAGGGTTGGTGATAAATGTTTCTGGCGGAGGGGCGTACGGACTTGCCAAGTCTCTTGGACTTACCTCAGGATATTCTGAACTTCATTTTAGAGGAGATTACTGGAAAATAAGGGAGTTTAAGGGAATAAGCAGGAATATTTACACTGTTCCCAGGAACCCAGGATACCCATTTCTTGACCCTCACTTTATAATAAGGCCTGATGGACAAATGGAAATAGGTCCAAATGCGTTCTTAGTATCTGGTTCATATGCCTACAATGGCACAGTATCTGAGATTTTAAGATCATTTACTTCACCTAATTACTTGAAAGCAATTAGGTTGGTGCTTAATAGGGAGATGCTGAAGCTGATTTGGAATGACTGGGGAATAAGCATCTCCAAGTCGCTCATGATGAGGAGGGTAAGAAAATTTATACCGAGCTTGGATGTAAAGCATGTAAAGGGAAGGGGGACATCGGGAATCAGGCACAGCCTGATTTCACGAGAAGGGTTCGTGCCTGAATCGGTTGTGATGGGCACGTCAAGCACTGTACACGTTCTTAACTTCAATTCACCTGGTGCAACGGGGGCACCGGCTTTTGCTCGGGCACTTTTGTCAAAGTTATCAAACCTTTATGGAGTAAAGCTAATTTTAAAAAAACATAGAGTGTGGGATAGCCTGATCAAAAACGATTGTAATATAGAACTGAAGGTGAATATTTTTTATTAGAGGCAAATATGTTTTTATTTCTACCTACAAATATTGGGTTCGAAACAGCCACGATAATTTTTATAATTGATATATATTATCAGCAGTTAGCGTGAAAACCCACGCCATTTATGGATTAAAGCTAACATAAATAAAGATAACTACAATATATTAAACAATGTTTAGGACTATTGAGCTTCCTATGACCAATCCCTCCTACAAATGGAATGCAATTCAGGGAAGCACTCATGATGGACATCTCTATAGGTTGTCCTGAGCCTTTGCCAGCATTATGCTATTTCATCTATCCATCCTGTTAAGCTTTTTGATGTACATCTTCCTGTTAGTTGATTCATACTCTTTCTAGTGAGCATGAACCATATTATCTTTCTTCAGCATCCTGTTAGCCAATGCTATTATTGCCTTTTGATCTCTTCTCCTGCCCTTGATTTCATTGTAGAAGGACTTATGCCATGATTTGACGCTGCTTATTCTACAATCACCGAGCATTTTGGACCCCTGCTTATGTGGCCATTGTACTGCACCGTGCCTGATTGATGCAAAGAGGGAGCAAACGATACATGCTTGTAGTTCTGAAACCTGCCTATATCTCAGGCTTGATGAGGAGAGCTGCGTATACATCCGTTAGGCTCATAATCCTGACATCTTCCTTGCCCTTGATGCTCTGTCAACGCTTTCTATTTGCCTGGGATCTGTGAATCAGGTAATTGTCAAGCATGCCCAACGGAGAAAGCCCATTCATCACTCCATTCCTTCCCAAAGAGGTCAGAGAACTTGATACCATTCTTATCTATAATTGCACCCTGTTCTTGGTCAATGCCTTGACAGTAGATCTTGGGCATAATTATTAACAATAAAATTTTTGCAAAAAGAAGGCATTATGATTAAAATCATTTCAAATATAAACATTAAATTATATTAATTTTATAATAAAAGCTGCTATTTTTTGATATTAGCCTAATTACGTCTAAGGTATATTGAGCCTGGTAACTGGAAGGGCATTAGCCTTGCCAACAGCGCTTATCGTGGCAAAGTTTGCCAGTGTTTATCTTACCCCTAGTAACATCTCTGTCGATCTTGCCATGGCTCTGTGTAGTCTAT
>JARVJW010000075.1 GCA_029775955.1 Nitrososphaeria archaeon
CAGAGGTTCTGGGCATACTACATAAACCAGAGGGCAAAGCAGTTGGTGAAAGCGATGAACTGATCAGAAATCCTAGAAGAGATCTGAGAATGATAAGCACTCTCAGGGATATTTGTTAAACAGAGCAACGCTAAACTAAAAATTTATATAATCTACTCAGAATGTAGATCAAGAGCCGCGGTAGCTCAGCCTGACCAAGGGGCTAAGGAGAGCATCCGGCTGAAGACCGGAGTGTCGCCAGTTCAAACCTGGCCCGCGGCATAACTTCATAACATAAAATCTCTAACATTTTTTGTTAATCAACCAACAATTTTAGGAACTGCCTGATCAAAAGAGCGTTAGTGATTTATACGGTATAGTTTAAATGTACTATATAGTAAGTCCTTATATTGTTCTGCGGGTTGCCAGTTCCGATAATTGGATCTGTTCAGATGACTTTCCAGGGAAGAAGTGGGAGATCCCGTATCCACTTACCACTGGCATTGTAAACTGCATGAGCTACAGATGCTCCTACCGGAATAATTGATATTTCACCTACACCCTTAGCTCCATAAGGCCCAAGCTCCTCTAAACTGTCGATAAATTCCACATATATGTCTGGAACGTCTCTGACAGATGGCACTATGTAGGTTGTGTAATTGTTGTTGATAGGTTTGCCATTGACATCGTATTTGAGGTCTTCTGTTGTAGCATATCCAAGCCCTTGCACTATTCCCCCTTCAATTTGCCCACTTGCAATGGATGGGTTTATTACTGTTCCTATATCCGCATAAAATTCTGCTTGGTTTATATGGATGTTTCCAATGAGTTCGTCCAGCACTGCAGAACTCAGCAATACGCCATACATGTAAACGACATGCGGAACCTCAAGTGTCCCCTCTACTGGGGCTGGATATCTTGGAACCTCAAATGTTGACTCAAATCTGAGTGTTTCCCCTCTTGCCTTTAGGCTCTTTGCTAGCTCATATATCCCCACTGATCTGTCATTATAGTAAAACCTTCCTTCTTTATACTCTAGTTTTTCGCTAGTGACCCCAAAGTAAAAGCATGCTTCCATTTTAAGCCGATCTAAAGCCTTGCTACATGCCAATAAGAGGGCGTTACCAGATGCAAAGGTTGATCTGGATGCGCTTGAACTGCCTGTATCTGGCGAATACTTTGTATCTGCGTGTCTCACTTCAACCTGGTTTAAGGGTATATCCATCTTTTCTGCAACCAGCTGTGCATTTCCAGTGTTAATACCTTGACCATAATCTACATTGCTAAACATTATTTTTACCTTTCCTTCAGTCGCTATTTCTATTGCGGCTGTGGGATAATCGGGCAATGTACCAAATCCTACGCCCTTTATTGCAACGGCAATGCCTACACCGCTTCTTTGCCATGGCTTCTTATTTTGTATTACGCTGTTCCAGATTTTAGAATTTTTAGCTCGCATAAGTGCCTCCCTTAAACCGTCACCGTGCCTTATCGTATTTCCAAATGGTCCCTCTTCACCTGTCATAAGAATGTTTTTTAACCTCATATCTATAGGGTCCAAGTGGAGTTCTGACGCAAGTTCATTGATCATGCTTTCAATAGCAAAATTGCTTTCGGGAGCGCCAAAACCCCTAAATGCTGACGAAAAACCATTGTTTGTGTAGACGAGGTTTGCATTTATGATATAGTTCGGGATCCGATATGGCCCGTTAATTGTCTCTATGCTAACGTCCAAAATCGTCGGGCCAAAACTCTGATATGCCCCCGTGTCCAGATATATTTGAGCTTCATTAGAAAGAAGTGTCCCCTCTTTATCTACAGAGGTAATAAGGTGTATTTCAGATCCAGTTCTATGATAGCCAGCCACCCCGCTTTCTTCTCTACTAAACCATAATTTAACTGGCTTTCCCGTTTTGTAGGCAAGCAGCGCCAAGTGTATTTGAACAGTGATGTCGTCTTTTCCGCCAAAGGCTCCACCAGTTGGATAATTTACCGTGCGAATTTTTTCTGGAGGAATATTAAGGGATCTTGCAATCTGCAATTTATCCCTATATGGGCTCTGACCTCCTGCAAACACGTTTATAATTCCAGATTCGTCAATATATGCAACGCCACCTTCTGGTTCTAAAAACATGTGTTTTTGAAATGGTGTTCTGTATATTCTATCAAGTGTCATATATGCTTCCCGCTTAGCTCTTTCTGTATCTCCTTTCTTAATTATCGTATGCCTAGCAATATTTCCGTTATCGTGCAGTGCAATGGCTTCAGAAGCAATTGATTCATCTATGCTTCTTATTACAGGCAATGGATCATATTCTATTTTTACAAGTGATGCTGCTTCCCTCGCAAGTTCCTCTGTGTCCGCTGCAACCAGAGCCACTGGTTCTCCATAATAACGCACCCGATCATATGCCAGAACTGGCGCATCAGGAACGATTGCCCCATATGCATTTAGGCCTGGAATATCCTTGTATGTAAGTATGGCCTTTACACCACTGATTTTTTCAGCTTCTCGTGTATCTATTGAGATGATCCTTGCGTGCGCGTATGTACTTCTCACAACAGAGGCGAAAAGCATGTTTTCAATTCTCATATCAGTAATGTATTTTAGCGCACCAGACACTTTAGATTGTGAATCTATTGCTGCAACCGAGCGGGTTATTGATTTATATTTTTGTTCTAGTTCCTCTTCCATAATTAATTTCCACCGCCTATTGGGGGAAAAACTACCAGTTTATCGTTATCCTTTAGCTTGTCGTTGAATTTAGCAATGCTGCCATTTCTTACAGTTATGATGTAAATGCGTTCACTAATCCCTAATATATTAAGGGCGTCTTCTATTGTTGAGCCTTCATGAAGATCCAAAACATGCTCTCTTCCGAACTGGTATATAAATGTGCCACCCAACTCAATAAACACCTTCAAAGCTGCCACTTACCCTTTTGGCTGTTCCCATCAACACCTCATATAGTCCTTCATAAACAAGTCCATAAGCTGCCCTTCTTCTGTATTCTGCACTACCCCTGATATCAGTTATTGGAGATATTTCTTCTGAAACACTTCTTGCAATCTCATCTACAAGATTTAAATCAAGCTGCTTATCAGTTGCAAGCTTTTCCGATTTAACAGCAAACATTACAGTTGGGGCAACTGCTCCTAATGCCAACTTTATTGAATTCACTTTTTTATATTGGTCTAAATCAGCTATACACGCAACACTTACGAGGGAAATTGCATTTGCTTCTCTTAATCCAAGCTTTTTGAAAAAGTAATACAACCCAGGTTTTGTTTTTTCAATAGCTATTTCCGTGATGAGCTCGTTTGGAGCCCTTTTAGTTTTCCTTGGTCCCAAGAAAAACTCGCTTACAGGAACAACCCTTTCAGAATCCGCACTTTGTAACTTGACACTGGCATTAAGAACATACAGTGGAGGAATACTGTCGCCTGCTGGGCTAGCATTTCCTAAATTTCCCGCAAGTGTACCTAAATTCTGTATTTGCGCCGCGCCAATGGTTTTGCTAGCGTCAACAAGTATTGGGGCGTTAAGGTTTACAACTTTCGACTTTTCAAGTTCTTTATATGTGATAAGAGCCCCGATTTTTATGGTGTTCCCCTCCTCATGTATATATCTTAATTCATTTAAAAAAGATAGATTTAGCAGCTCCTTTTCTTTTATTATATTATCCTTTATTAAAACCATTACATCAGTGCCACCTGAAATAAGTCTAATCTCTGAGGCTTTCTCCTTCAAGATGCCTAGCGCCTCATTAAGGTTCTGTGGGGAATGAACTACGTACTGAGAATAATTCAATGTTGTTCGCCACCAACCTTTTTTATCGCGTTTATAATGCGTGGGTATGCTCCACACCTGCATATATTTCCGCCTATAGCTTCCAATATTTCATTTTCACTTGGATTGGGCTTTTCCAACAATAAACCCTTGGCTGATATGATAAAGCCGGGTGTGCAATAGCCGCATTGGCTTGCTCCCTCTTCTACGAAAGCTTCTTGTAATGGGTCTAATTTTCCATCCTTTACAAGGCCTTCTGCTGTAACAATCTGGTGCCCTTCTGCTTGAACGATCATCACTAGGCACGATGTAACTGCCTCACCATCCATTAAAACTGTGCAAGCACCACACTCCCCAGCTTCACATCCAGGCTTTACCGAGGTTATACCTAAATCTTCCCTCAGAACTCTTAAAAGGCTTTTTGCTGCAGGTGCCTTCACAATAACTTGTTTTCCATTTAAAGTAAAGGTGACAGAAACGTCCATATCCAACACTATAATATTAGGTGTTAAAAATTTTTGCATGTTAATTTAGGCGCCTAATCAGCTAGATAATAATATGATATTATAAAGCTAAATTTAATCGTTAAAGTTCAAATCGTCCCTTATATCTACGTCGTGGATGACTGCCGGTGTACCCACTTCTATTTTATATACTTGATCCCCGTGCCTCTGCACCATTTCCTTTAACCCTCTTGTTTCTTCTTTAATTGATAATAGTTCACTCCTTAATTTAACATCAAACAGTATGGGGTGACCTCCCCTGCTTTTATAAGTGGGAATCACTATATTGGCACCTGTTCTCGTATGTGTTTCAATAACCTGTTCTATTATATGCGACTTTATATATGCCATATCACCAGGCAATATTAAAATTCCTTTAACTGCCTCTGAAAGTCTAACACCTGCTATAATTGACTGACTCATTCCTTTTTTATAATCTTCATTATAAGCATAATTTACATTTATTCCCTCTAATGCTCCCTTGATTTTGTCGGGGTCATGCCCAATCACAACTATCACCCTGACGTTTGGCAACATGGCTTCCATTGTTACTCTTCTTATAATTGGAATGCCGTCTATCCTGTAAATTAGTTTATTTTCCCCAAATCGTGTCGATTCTCCCGCCGCTAATATTATTAAATCGTAATCCATGTGCGATTTTCTTATTTTAAATGGCTAAATTTAAATTTGACCCTATTTTAGATGGGTTAAATTGAATGTTGGTATATTAGGAATAGGAAATCTCGGGAGTTCAATTATAAATGGCCTAATCAGATCTGATATAAACAAAATAAAGTTATTTGCATACGATAGTAACAGCGACGCAATATCAAAGGTTAAGGCCGACCGCGTCAACATAGTAAAGTCTGAGAAAGAACTTTATCAAACGTCAGATGTGCTTTTCATAGCTGTTAAACCGGATCAAGTTAAATCTGTGCTACAAAAAATGCTCACGGGATTTACAGGAAGGACTGTTATATCAGCAGCTGCTGGCATTTCACTTGATTTTATAAAGAATAATCTAACCACGCCAAATACTAAGATATATCGCATTATGACAAACTTAGGGTGTGAGTTTAACTCCGCTCCAGTTTTAGTTGCAGGTTATGAACCGCTGGATCAAATGACTCAACAAGTCCTGGAAGGATTGGGAAAAATCTACCAGGTAAATGAACAATTGCTTAATGCCTTGACAACAGTTGTTGGCAGTGGCCCAGCATTAATAACATATTTTCTTGATTCATTGGTTCAATATTGCAAAATAATTGGTTTAGAAGGAGATAGCGCTAGGGAAATAGTGGATATGGTAGCTTTATCCACTTTAGATTATCTTAAATATAAAAGGGTTACTTATGAAGACCTAATTGAAAAGATAACTACCCCGGGTGGAATTACGTTAAAGGTTTTACATAACATGGATAAGATGTCAGTAAAAGGAAGAATTGTTGATTCAATAATTAAAGGCGCTCACAATTAGGCATTTGCTCAAATGATTTGGCGCCGTAGACTACAGTTTCAATGTAGATAAGTTTAAATATTGGTAAATATAGAAGGATATCTAAAGTGATAATCGCTTATGAAGACAGGCTCACAAGGTTTGATATTGAAACTTTAAAGAAA
>JARVJW010000029.1 GCA_029775955.1 Nitrososphaeria archaeon
TCATCGTGGCTGTTTCTAACCCTTAAGCTAATAATTTTCCAATGCAAAAACATTAATTATTACTGATTTATTACGTCGCCTGATTCGAGTATCTTAGCAACTTCAGGCCTAAGTATTTCCAATGGAAGCTGTTTTCCTTCGACCAGCAGCTTTCTGATCTTTGTCTGGCTTGTGTCAATATGATATTCAGGTCCATGGGGACAGACTTTTGAGGAAACCATCATGCCACATTTTGTGCAGTAGAACACTTCGTCATACTTTACTGGTTTTACTCCAATGTCGTATCTGTCAAATACCCTTTGACCATCGTAAGGGTCATAATAGCTACCTACGCCAGCCTGATCTCTTCCTACAATATAGTGGGAACAACCGTAATTTCTCCTCATTATAGCATACAAAAGAACTGCCTTAGGGCCGGCATACCTCATCGCTATTGAAAGGGACCCCAGCAATACCCTATCCTCCCTATAGTAATTTTTTATAAAAATTTCATAAGCCTTCATGATAATTTCCGGCTTATAGTCGCCTTTTTTCAATTTACCGATCACAGGCTGAATAAACAATCCATCAATATCATCTCTTTCCAATGTCATTCTCTGAATAAATTCATGAGCCATATGGGGCGGGTTCCTTGCTTGATAAGCTGCAACGTTTTTCCACCCCCTATTTTCAAAAATATTCCTTGTTTCCTTTGGGGTAAATTCATATTGAGCTGCTGGGACGCTTAATCTCTTTATCAACTTTACCTTTCCTGAGATTGCAACTTCTCCCCATTTTTGCAGGTCAAACACGTTTGGATGTGCCATGTCCTTTGTGCCATATGTCATTTCTGCAAACCTTCCCTTATCTATATTATATTTTTCTTCGATTTTTACTAAAACAAATGGCTCACCATCTAACCCATTCAAAAGGAATTCATCCCCAGCTTTAAGCGCATTTATGCTTCTATCTGTGGGGGTAAGAATTATGGGAATTGACCAGGGCAAACCGTTTGAAAGCTGTGTTTTATCAAGAACTTGGTCGTAATCTTCACTGCCCATGAAGCCATTAATTGGGGAAAAAGCACCTATAGCTATCTTTTCCGCATCGTACACCTGTTCCATCACTGTAGTAATGAGCGGCAGCTTATCGCTGAGAACTCGTTGCTTTTCATTCTCATTCATTATATTTTCTACAAGTTTTCCACCGTAAGGTTCAGGTATCATTTTACACCACCAGATTTATCATGCTTTTTTTGGTAACTGACCACTCTCCTTTATTTGGGTTATATCTTGAATTTACAAATACATGCCAGTTTTGGTCATCAAGTGCAGGAAAATCAGATCTGTAATAATAGCCTGGCCACCTGGTCTCCTCCCTATAAAGCGTATGCCTTATCACCGCTTCAGCAGTCCAAACCCTGTGATCCAGTTCCCATGCGCGCTGTAATTGATGGAGATTTTCAGCTGCCACCTTTGAGAGATCTTCCCTTAACATCTCAAGGAGTTCCACCCCTCTATTCAAGAGCACTGAATTTGTTATATAAAACTGCCCCCAACCACCACAATATTCATCCATTATCTTTTCCAACCTTAAAACTCCCTGATTAGGATAAAGGTATGCCGGTGAGACGCTGCCCCTAACTATCACATTTTTGTATATTTCATATGTTTCTAGCGGCCTGAACACTTCGCTCTTTATTTTCTTGATATACTGATCATCTACATTCGGAGCATAATCTTTGTGGTCCTGTATGTATTTTACTGCTGCCTTGGCGGCTATTCTGCCTTCTGTGAATGAACCTGAAGAGAACTTGTGAGCCGAAGCACCTACTGTATCCCCTGCACCGAAAAGTCCATCGATAGTTGTCATCCTATTATATCCCCAGAAATATTCATTGGGAGCCACATCTTCTGGACCGCTTACCCAGGCCCCGGCGCATGTGGCATGAGAACCCATAACATAAGGTTCTGAAGCTTGCAACTCTGGTGGTCTGTACTTTGGGTCAATATTTTGAGATGCCCATACAATTGACTGACTTACGGTCATATCCAGGAAGTCCTCCCATCCTTCATCTTCCTTTTCTTTAGTATTTAACACCTCTTCAGTGTGCATAAGTATTGGCCCCCTTCCAGCCTTAATCTCCCTCAGCATAGAATCATTTCTTAGGCAGGTCGGAAATGGCCTGGAGTCAACGTAGTTTCCGTAAAGCTTTCTCTGCTCATCAATATACTTTCTTTCATATTCTTCACCGTATGCGTTCTTGGCAACTGCTTTCAAAGCAAGGAACCAGGCTCCCACTGGGCCGTAACCGTCCTTGAACCTGGTTACAACAAGCCTGTTTTCCATTTGTGTCATCTCAGCCCCAACCTTTATCAGCAAGGCGTAGGCTGATCCATTGCTCCACGGGGAGTACCAGGTCCTACCAGCGCCCTCACCTACAGATCTAGGTCTGAATATGTGAGATGCACCACCAGATGCCACTATAACAGCTTTCGCCCTGAACACATAAAATGTTCCATCCCTTACACTGAACCCAGCGGCTCCAGCTATTTTGTTTGGTTCATCTTTGTCCAACAAAAGGTGCGTTATCATCACCCTGTTATATATTTCTGTTGCTGACTTCTGCGCTGCCTCTGCAACTATTGGTTTAAATGACTCACCATGTATGAGCACTTGCCACCTGCCTTCCCTCTTATAGTGCCCTGTACTTTCATCTTTTATTATCGGAAGCCCCCACTCCTCGAACAAATGCACCGTTGAATCAACGTGCCTGGCAATATCATAAAGCAGATCTTCCCTTATCAGGCCCATCAGGTCGTTTCTTGCGTACTTTACAAAATCCTCCGGCTTATTTTCATTCCACTTTAAACCGAGAAATAAATTTATTGCTGAAAGGCCCATCGCGACTGCGCCACTACGTTCTATATTAGCCTTTTCAACGAGCACAATCTTAAGCTTCCTTCCCCAGTACCTTGCTTCGTATGCTGCACCGCAGCCTGCCATGCCGCCGCCAATTATAAGGACATCGCTGTCAACGTATCTTGTAGACTTGCTTGATCTAACGCTCATTGCACTTTGCCCCTTAAAACTGGAACTCCAATTATGCCCATGATTTCAGGTTCATGTGACAGTAACTGATCATCAATATGGCCTTTGATTTCAAACTCCAGTGGCGACTTGATAGAGCCAAACTTTGTTGTCCTTATTGGAAAAGTGAACTCTTTGGTTTGACCATCCCTGTACTTGACTTTCCATGAAATTTTACCCTCTTCAGGCTTCCTAGTAACTGTAACTGAGTGATCAAGCGGGCAAATGTCAGCATATCCCCTCATGTCAACCGCGTTCTGAGGGCATGCCTTTACACACGAATAACACTCCCAACAATAGTCAGGCTCTGCGTTATATGCCCTTCTCATAGTCCTATCAATGTGCAGTATATCGCTTGGGCATATGTCCACACACTGACCGCACCCATCACATGATGCAACGTATATAAAACTTGGCAATTTTTAATCACCTGGTAACCTTGATTCGACTTTTCCCATTTCCATTTTATCTTGTATTATGAGGCCTGCCTTGTAGAACATATGTGGAAATTTTGTCCATGGAATCAAAGCAAACAAAAGGGTTATTGAGCACATGAAAACTGTCAGCAGTACTTCAGACAGGATAACTGAGCCGCTCATTACAGCTGCCTCCAAAGCTATCCCTAGAATTGCATAAGCTATTACATTAACTACAAATATATCTGCCCTCCTTAATCTATATACCGGATCTCCATCGACCCTGACGTTTGCCCTCTGGGGCATAAACCATAAAGCACCTGCAATTACCATTATCCATGCTATTACCAAAATCATCTGCAATGGATTATATATGGATAGTATTGCGGCAAAATGGATAAAGTAAATTTCTATGAAGAGAATAACTATAGAGATGATAAACCCCCACATCATTAAAATGTGGGATGCCCTTCTCTGTACGCTGCACTTTGCAAATTGAGCTGAAGTTGTTATATCAACAAATATCGCATTTAGGGCAGCCCCAATGTAAAAGCCACTTGAATTACGCATTTTCCTATCTTTTAACGTATATTCAAGCTTTTTACCACCTATAAAATCATATGACATGCCTATTATCACAAATAATAACATTATTATTCCAAAAATTTGCATATAAAGTGTTGGCATAATTGAAAACAGATTCACTATCATTCATTTACTCACCTAAAGCTTTCCCCTATTATATTATATACGCATAACTCTAGAATTTTGGAAGAGAACAAGCTGCAGACTAAAAACATTAGTCCATTGATTTTAATGAAAAATGCAACTGGCCCATAAATCCGTTTCTGAAAGATTATAATTTTTTATAATTCCCATTCGGAGCGTTGACCTTCAAGCCAGCTCTGGCCACCTTAGGCTCATGGCCGGTGCACAGGTATTCATCCTTCAAAGAAGGCCATCCGCACTCACGGTAAACGGGTAGCCGCAGGCCACGCAGGGTTATGACAAGTGAGGCCAGCCTGTCGTAGTCCATGCCACAGGTTTCGCATTTCGATATCCCCCAAGCCTGGTGCTTCAGTTTATCACCACAGACAGGACACTCTGAAGTTCCTCTTGGGTTCACATAAACGGTCTTGAATGAGGACTTGTATTCAATCATCTTCTAGTAAGCCTTTCATTTGTTCAATTTTCTCCTGAACTTCCTGTTGTTTCCATTTATTCCCATAGGTCTTAAAAGACAAACGATGAGCCTGGGTTTTCCCTCACAGTAGTAAGGCATCATTTACGTACTTCTGCCTATTGTGCTTATGCAGGCTCTTCCTCCTCCTGGAGAAGTCGTTCTGTATGTGCGCTATGTCAGTTCCTTTCAGCGCAGGCCTACCAGCATTCACCGTCGCAAACGTGGAATCTATCGTGAAGTCCTGCGCAACGAAGCTAGGGTCCTTTCCGATATGGTTAACCCACACAAAATTATGTCTCTGAAGCTTTTACTGTACTAGTGTTTGTTCTCAGTGTTTATTTGGACGTAAGCGTAATGCCAGGGCTGGAGCGTTGCTTTGTTGCCTTGAACAGCTCGCCATCAATCCTCATTTTAAGCTTCTTTACATCAGGTATCCTCAGCTCGCCATGATGGTTTTCTTATATTATCAGGCAACGGCGGAAACTGGGTTGAGGTTGTGAATCGCATAATCGTAGTTTGACGCGAACCATGGCTTGACCTCAATGCAATTGGTGAAGGTATCCTATTGCAATCATGTATAGCCATTTCATAGGCAACTTCAATAGCATACCTTATCGCGCTCTGCATGTCCGTGAGGTACTTTCCTCTTGTGGCTCGTAGCGCCCGACAATTATCACCGTTGGATCTCCATATATGGCTCATGACTTTATTGCCTTATGCGACCGAAGTCCGTAATGGTTGAAAAGTTATGATTGAAATCAAATCCCTTGTAAGCGCTTCATGGGCCGGCAGGGTTTCCTCACCATCCGCGGTCTCCGTTTCATGAATTTTACATATACTTAACCAAACCTTGCGAGCCTGTGCGTTGTCACCTTGTTTTCCTCCACAAGTTTCATGACCTCGGTGAAGCTATTACTGAAAATCCGCTCCTGACATTGAATACCATTTGCTACAGCCATAAGCCTTTTGATATGTGCCCTTAAATCGTTCTTCTAGCCCCTTGATGAAACCCTTACAGCTTCAAATCTTCTTTTTTTTTAATTACCCTTTCAGGTATCGTACCTGTTGGAAAGCCTAGACATTTTATCTTGCCCTGCTTATCCCAAATCCTCAACGTGGTCAGGTGTAGTACGCTTATTGTACAAAGCTTTCTATAGTATATATTAATTATACTGGCTTGTAAAGATGTATATC
>JARVJW010000084.1 GCA_029775955.1 Nitrososphaeria archaeon
TTTGAAAGCGCGTCCTTTGCCTAAATTGATCCCTATTGCCATGCTTATGCACGTAACAACGTGTAAGTCATTGTTCTTTCGATTAGCGGTGGCAAGCCCTTTTGAATCTGATCAATAACCTTTGAATTGCCTAACCCCTGAATGTGCACTGTTATGCCTGGATTTGTACGTTATCCCATACTGCATGAGGTATTCCTGCATCTTATCTTTTATGCTAATTGTATTTTGTCCTACAGCCTCTTTATTATATATTTTTACGCTTGATACGATAATGCCTTCAGTTCCCTTCAAAGTTATCGTCAACTTTATAAAAAACTGAATTGGTTATGCCTTGTAATATTATATAAACCACATTAAGGAGGAGCCTTTGAAGTTCATCAGATTTCTGTTTAATGTCCTTTGATTTTTTCTCCTTGCTAAATAATTTTTTACGTATCTTGTCGTTCTTTATCATACGCAATATTGCATTATTACCTATCAAAGTTTAATAGATTGTGAACCAGTGCATAGTTTTAAATTCTGTCATCACGCCTCTGGGCAATGCCCAACATCTTGTCTGCAGCAAAGTGTCGGAATTGCTCCTCTTATGATATTATTCATGCTATTTTATTTAGCTACAAACTCTTTGATAGTGCCCTACTTCTGGAAACCATTTAACATTGAATTTGGGATTATGTACACCTTCCCGCCAAACATGTCATACAGTGCCTGCCAAGCCTTCTGTATCAGTATCAACATGTTAGCATTGCCCTGTCAAAGGCATTCATTTCTGGCTTGAACAAGATGTATATACTTCAGGTCCATTATGACAAAGATGTGGGCAAAGAGCTGCTTTTTTCTTATTGACCTTTTCCATATCCTTAAGCTTCTTAACATACAACTTATAGTTCTTCTTGATGGTCAGGGAGTAGCCTGTGCCATCTTGTATTAGATGCTGTGATTCCCTTGAACGCATGCAGGTTGTGAATAGCTATCATTACATCAGAGCATAGCTTATCAATTGTCTTGTATGAAACTTATGTCATTGAAAACATTGCCAGCATCCTGCTTGACCAAGCTGATTGATCAGGAGAAGCTTGACCCTGCCTTAATGAGAATGGCCTGCTCTATCTAGATTACGCTGACAGCTACATGCACCAGAGGTCTGGGCATTTTTCATTGCTTTCCCCCTAATCCCTTTTTTGGATGGCTCAGTTTGCTGATATAATCATTGATCTCCGGATATCGTCGCTGTGCAGCCTGCCACATATATAAACCGGGAAGTTCATCCCTTTATATATAAATGGCGAATAACGTTATGTTTTTTGTTATGGTAAATAATGTTAGAATAGTGTCTCACACCCCTAAGTCGTACGACGCAATTATAAATAGAGATAAAAAGCCTTTGCTTGCTTTCATTCAAGGGGACAGTTAAAATATGTTTGCTGAAGGGCAAATATCATTTAGTGGGCAAATATTACATTTAGGAGCTTTTGGCCTGCAATATTTTCTTCCAAGAGCAATTAGCATGAGGTGAGCCTCTAGCGGATTCTCAAATACATTTAGAAGCTTTTTACTCACTACACTATAATCCCCCTTTGCTAGATTTAATCTCAAAGAAACCCTTTTAATATGCACATCTACGGGAAAAACTCTCGCCCCTAAGTAAAAGAGTAGAAAAACATCTGCGGTTTTTGGGCCTATTCCCTTTATTTTTAGCAATTCATTTTTTACTGATTGGGGGTCATCATTTCTTGATTTTGAAAGATCGCCGTCATACCTTTCCACGACCCATTTTGCAGCTCGCTTGATTGTTCTAGCTTTTTGGTTGTACATGCCGCTGCTCTTTATTATTTCTGAAAGTTCATTTTGATCAGTTTTAATGACCAGTCGGGGGTCAGTTCCTATCTTTTCAACAAACCTTCTGGTTGCACGTGAACTGTTCTTATCATTAGTATTTTGACTTAAAATTATAGAAACAAGTATTTCAAATGGATTCGAAAACTGCATAGCTACATAACTCTCTTTGTCTATTGTAATACTCTGTCTGAGGCGATATATTATTTTATTTCCCTGTTGATAGTTCATATATATTCAATGCCTCATCTTCTATTCCCTGATAGTAACGCTCTGATTGGAACACCATATAACCGGTATTAAATATTGCCCCCTGCGCACCACCTTTTTTAAATGTAACATAATACGTACCATTGTCTACGCTAAAGCCATTCTTCTCCAGATTTTGTGCAGAATTAATAATATCAATATCCGCAGGTCTATTTACAAACAAAGTAACTAACCCATCCTTGGAGCAGCTTAGTTCAATTTCCTCCTCTTTAGATTTTAAAGCATTTCTTCTTGAGCAAACGGGGCAATTATCATCCTTTTTAAGGTTTATAGATTGAAATGAAATACCTTGAAGGTCAATTAACGCTAACTTTGATGCAAGGTTTGGACTTTTTCCAACTAACAGGCTGAGCACCTCATGGGTGCTTAAACTGGCTATTATATATACAATTGAGGGATGTACACCAGATGTGGCACATTTTGGAAGCTCTGAATCATTCAAATTACCATAAAATTCTTCCAAGCACGGTGTTTTACCAGGGATTATAGTGCTTATATTACCATAAAGCTCAATAGCTGCTGCAAAAACATATGGTTTACCATTTTTGATTGAAATACCGTTAATTGTGTACCTGCTAGCCATGTTGTCCATTCCATCAACTACGACATCAGATTTTTTAACCAGCTTGTCCATCAGTTTAATGTAGTTTACGCTTGACCCATAAACTTCAATATTAGCTTCTGAGTTGATGGCATTTAATTTTCTCCTTGCTGCTTCTACTTTTGGAAGACCCACATCTTTTTCATCGTAAAGCACTTGCCTGTGTAAATCACTATAAGAAACGATATCACGATCTACCAGAATTAAATTCTTAACTCCCATTCTCACAAGCTCCATTGCCGAAAAACTTCCAAGCCCTCCAACGCCTGCTATCAGGACTGTTGACCTATCAAGCCTTTCCTGCCCTTCTACTCCTATATAATCCAGCACTATTTGCCTGGAATACCTTTCAGACCAATTTGCTACTTTCACAGGTGCTACATATAAAAAAATAGACATATAAGAATGTCCTTCAAATTTTTACTTAGTGGAAAGCAATGCCGACTGCTCTACTATATCAAGCTCAGCTTCAGAAAAACTGTCAAATGGCAACGTATCAAATTTATCATATATATATAGTACTGCATCATTTCCAAGGCAATTCTCCTGGGCATTTTTTATTTGATCAGTTAAGGAAATTCTCAAGATAAAATCCATATCTGGTCTTCTTGCAAGAAGTTCATTATCCTTAAATGCTTGCAGAGTTTGGAGCGCTATCAACTCAATTATGCGCTCATTTCTTATGCATTTATTCTTTATGTGCAACATTATAAAAGCTAGCTGCTTATCATGCTCATTGACAGACTTTGTAATGGCATAAAGTGGCATCATCCGCCATGCGCCGCCGGCAGTATTGACACAGTGTCATTATCGTTAAGTTTAGCTTTCAAGCCACCAAATAAATGAGATTCAGCATCATTAATGAATATGATCAAGTTTGGATTATCAGGCCTGATTTCAGGATTTTTTTGATGAATAAATTCAAGAAGATCATTAAGTGTGGAGCCAACTGGCATATGCAAGGCAATTTCGTTCCCTATTCCATTTGACAGGTTTCCATAAAATTTTATTTTCATATCAACAATATATTTTTCATTTTCTATAAGTTTTTATGAAAAATTTGATTTTTCGTAAACGTTTACCGTTTTGAAGTTATTTAACAAGATATATTTTTATCGACTCGAGTGTTTTTATCCGATTGTTTCACAACCCTTGTATGACAGGAGCCAGCGCCCCCAATGATGCGGACTACAGGTAGCGCTACGCAGAACTCGAAGGGCGGCTTGTCAAGCTCGAGACGGAGACAAAGATGAGGGAGGAGCTCCTTGCCTTCAAGGCGATGGTGACCGCCGTAGTCGCCAGGGGCATAGATGCCAAACACGGAGAGGAAGCGCTGCAGGAAATCTGGGAGGAGGAACGGGCAAAGCCACCAGCAGGAGGAGGCCGGTGAAGGTGAACGAAACGGTGGAGCTCGACCAATCCACCTGCCCAAGATGGCACTATGCTCTCCGAAAAGCCAACCGATGCTTACACCAGGGTCATTGAGGACATCGTGCCCGCAAGGGTGGTCGTAACTAAGTACGTCGTAAGGAGGAGGTACTGCTGTAAATGCGGGAAACAGGTCTCTCCCGAGATACCCAACGCAGTGAGTGGGGGGAGCAACGAAAGGTTCGGCTTAAGGCTGATGCTCCTGATAGCCTCCCTAAAGCTGCTCGGCCTCTCGTATGAGAAGATAGGCTCCCTGCTAAAGCTCCTCTTCGGCCCGAGGTACGACGAGCTCAGGGAGGAGCTGAGGAAGGAGGCTAGCCTGCACGGCGACGAGACAAGCTGGATGATAAAGGGGAGGAACCACTGGCTCTGGGCCTTCCTGGGCAGGTGGAGCGTCATATACGAGGTGGCTAAATCTCGCGGCAAGGATGTGCCGAAGAGAGTCCTCGGGAATGATTATAAGGGGATTGTGATCAGCGACTCCTAGTCAGCCTGGAACCACGTCGGGAAGGCGCACCAACACTGCCTGGTCCACTACCTGAGGGAGATAAAGGACACGTCGAAGAGCCCCGGTGAGGAGTTCATCCCCTTCGCGAAGAAATTCAAGAGGGTGATCAGGGACTCGATAAGGGCCGGAGAGAAGGTCACATCCTCTGAGGACAGGCTGAGGGCAAAGGGTAGATGAACTCATTGCATCGTACTCCCTATCGAGAGAGAAGAACTGCAGGAGGTTCGCCAAGCACTTGAGGCGAGAGAGATATGCTATTTACCTTTCTTGAGGAGGAAGGGGTTGACTGGAATAACAACGCAGACAAGGGGACACTGAGGTCGAGCGTTGTGATACGAAAGATGACATACGGGAACCAGTCTGATGAAGGAGCGAGGGCTCATGCCGTCCTGATGAGCATCAAGGAGACGTGCAACCTGAGGAAGGAGAACTTCTACGACTACGCCATGCAGTACCTGAGCCCAACTTCAAAACGGTAAACAGATACATAATTTCTTTATATTAGATCATGCCTTTTTGGCTTCAAAATCAATCCAATTACAGCAATTATTCCACCAATAAACATTAGCAAGCCACCAAGCAAAACCATTAAAAGTGAATATATAATACCATTTGAAGAAAAAGTTAACATAGAATAATTCAAAGTTAATGGTTCAGTATAATTATTTAATGCATAAACGCTTTTATTGCTGTTGCCAGTATTATAATATTCAACAATAAATGTACTATTTTCGTTCTGATAATTTATATTTCCTCCAGTGACGCTTATATTTATTGGTGCAGAAAGTGAATCATTATATACGGCAGCAAATATTTTTCCAGCTGGCACAACACCCAAGACCACGTTAAAGCCTGGTCTTATATCTATAGAATTTTTAAAAGGCACCAGCTCATTCAGGTTAACGCTGTTTTTAAAAATATATGGTCCTCCAAAGAACATTGCAACTCCTATTACCAATATAATTACACCTGCCAACATTAACTTCTTTTTCATATTAGATTTCTTAAATTTTCCTTTAATAAATCTTTTACTGTCATAAATATTGAAAAATTATTTAGCTTGTAGCTCAACTTGACACTTATGTCAACTATTTCTGTCATCACCTGATTTATAGTGTTTGTCATCAAGTGTTGTCATGCCCATGGATATGTCCTGGCACGACTATAACGAAGCATTAGTGGAAAGGGGAAGCAT
>JARVJW010000032.1 GCA_029775955.1 Nitrososphaeria archaeon
CAACTGGCGTATGCATGAATTGTGGCACAGTGCAGCATCTGAACCTATCGGATAGAATGGCAGTATGCCCTTCATGCCATTCAGTATTTGATAGGGATGTAGGTGCTGCAAATAAGCAAGAAGGGCTTTGCCTAGGGAACCTAGGCGAGACGCTCGCAGAGGATTATGCCTCTAGCGTGCTCGAATACATAAAGCGTATGTGAAAGCAAGCATTGCCGTTGAAGCTCCAAACAAGCGGGCGTGGCCCCGTCCGCAAGGGCGGGGTAGTTCACCAGGACCAATTTAGATGCCACACAATAAATGATGGCACTAAAAATTCCTGTTAGCGCATGTACGTATTCAGATGAAGAACTCGATCAGCCTTTTGGAACTAATTTTTACCTTCATCAATGGCGAATATGCACCCCAGCCAAGCTGAATAAATGGCCCTTTTGAGTCCCTTATATCCAGCCCTACACCCCTTTTGTACAAGTATTCCGATACCTTGCTCAACCTGTTGATGCCCTTTATGTTTAGACCTGTCTTTTTGAACATCTTTTTCAGAAGCTCAGCATCATTTATAAAAACAGTTATTTTATCTTTTTGAGCAGTTATAATACTAAAGTCTACGCCATTTATTACGACTTCTACCTTACCTGACAATTCCACATTTTTAGGCTTTTTCATTTGACTGCAAGGGATACGCTGTAAAGCTTATCTTTCCGTTTATTATTACTGACGTATTAGTCCCCTGGAGCTTTATAGTAAGGTTATCAAAAGTAAGTTCCCCTGTGCTCTTTGTGCCCTCAATCGCTTTGATTAAACCGGCTATAAGAGATTCTTCTTCACTCATGATAACATTTTTGGTAAAGCTAAAATATAAAGATGTCGATTAAGGTGCTTTGTTGCATTAATTAAAAGTTGAGCTAATTATTTAAAAATTAGGATAAATTGCCGATTTAAAATAAATAATTCCTTTAATTTAAATTTGGAACTATTAACAAATTAACTATTTTTTGATATATGCAACAAAGCAGATTAAGGTGATCTGTTACATTAATTGATTATTCTTGGCCAATTATAGTTCTTCGTTTGATTAATTGGATAATTATTTTTGACCTATATGGCAATAAACCGTATTAGTGAATCTGACATACTCTCCACCCTAAAGGGTTGGAGGTTCTAAGGTCTCCATCATTGTTCTCCAATAATGCATTACATTTTTTAGGTTAGCTTTCATCCAACCCACAGAGTGGGATTTCCCGCTCTGTTAAAATGAAAATCTCCAGTTTTATATTGAATGTGACAGGTTATCTATTCTCCCACCATCTATCACGAGGACCTGCCCAGTCATGAATCTAGAATAATCAGAACCTAGATACACGGCAAGCCTTGCAATGTCCTCAGGAGAGCCTATTGCGCGCAATTCGCTTCTTGACCTAAAATAAGATTCCAGCTCTTTTATTTCATCGCTGCTCCTGCCTCCCACTGTAAGATCAGTCTTCGTCCACCCTGGGGCTATTGCATTTACCCTTATGTTATAAGAGCCCAGTTCAAAAGCAAGCCTTTTTGTCAGCATAATGAGAGATGCCTTTGTTATTGCATAAAGCGTTGTGCCGTTTGCTGCTGTCCCTATCCCTGCATTTGAAGCGATATTTATTATTGACCCGCCATTTTTCTTCATATATGGAAGAACTTCAAGTGTCGTGTAAATTGCTCCAAGTAAATTTATGCGCCACATCATTTCAAATGCAACTTCGTCAAATTCTTCAAATGCCTGTAGCTTCCATACCCCTGCATTGTTAACTATAACGTCAATCCGGCCCATTGATTTAATTATAGAGTTAACCATCCACCTTACCTGTTTTCTATCTGAAACATCTGCTTTGAAGATCTCAATGCCTGGATTATCTTCTTTTAACTGTTGCGCTTTTTCGCTAGATGCATTATAGTTGGCAGCAACTTGGGCCCCATGTCTGCTGAATTCTACTGCCATTGCTTTCCCAAGGCCCCTTGATGCGCCTGTGACCAGCACGACCTTTTCTTTTAAATCTTCAAATTGCATGAACATCATTTGTATGTGCTCAATTTAAACAAGAAGTAAACATTGTAGAACTTCTGCAAAGGTCTAACTCCTGCAACAAACAGAAAACATTATTAACGCAGGACAAATTGAATTTGTTTCATGTCAAACATATCAGGATTGCACAGGCTGAGCGTTAAGCAGAGAAGAGAGATTATCGCCACTAGGTCAAATGGCGCTGATTGGGACGCGTTAGATAATGGTGGCCTAACAATGGATGTAGCTGATAGGATGATAGAGAATGTCATAGGGATAATATCCTATCCAGTAGGCGTCGCGACAAATTTCCTTGTAAATGGTAAGGACGTGCTTGTCCCCATGTCCCTTGAAGAACCTTCAGTGGTTGCTGCTGCAAGTAAGGCTGCAAAGATAGCTAGGGTTGGTGGTGGATTTTTAGCAGAAGCCGACAAACCAGTTATGATTGGAACAGTACAGCTCATAGATGTGAATGACGTTTATGGTGGAATAAGAAACATTATGGAATCAAGAAAGGAAATATTAAAAATGGCAAACGAGATGTTGCCTGAAATAATCAGAAATGCCGGTGGAGTTTTTGATTTTGAGGTGAAGCCACTTTACACAGAATCTGGAAATATGCTGGTCTTTTACTTTTATGTTCACGTGCTTGATGCAATGGGAGCAAATACAGTTGACACTGTTGCAGAGGGAATTGCACCATTTCTGGCAGAAAAGAGCGGGGGAAGGCACTTGCTCAGAATACTTTCAAATTATGCCCTTAAGAGGATTGCAAGGGCCTCAGCCAAGTTCCCGATAAGTGAGTTAGGTGAAAACGGCGAAGAAGCTGCACAGGGTCTTATACACGCATATAATCTGGCAAAGGCTGACGTGTTCAGAGCAGTAACTCACAATAAGGGAATAATGAATGGTATAATTGCTGTTGCAAACACGATCAACAATGATACAAGGGCTATAGAGGCAGGAGCCCATGCTTATGCTGCGCGAAGCGGCAGGTATATGCCACTTACAGATTACAAACTTGAAGGCGATTATGTAATTGGTAAAATAGAGCTTCCGCTCCAGGTCGCATCTTTTGGCGGCTCAGTAGGGCTTAATGCCGTAAATAAAATTGCCCTGAACATGATGAAAAATCCTAGTTCAAAGGAGCTTGCTGAAATTATGGCTTCAGTTGGGCTTGCGCAGAATTTTGCTGCAATGTATGCGCTTGTGACTGAAGGCATACAGAGTGGGCACATGAAACTGCACGCAAAGAGCCTTGCAATCAGTGCTGGGGCCAAGGTGTCTGAAGTGGATGAAGTTGCAAATAGGATGATCAGAGAAAAAAGCGTTAACTTTGATTCAGCCAAGAAAATACTTGAAAAGTTGAGAGCCAACCCTTGATGTAGGAATTGTTATCCTTTCTGCTGATTTGATCAGGACAAAAATTATCACGATTATAAAAATTACAGTTGATACAAGTATATATGCAATTTTGAACCTGCCCAGGACCAGGTTTATGACCCCAATCATTATAAGTATTATAGTAAACGATATAGAGCCAACGCCCCACCTAGCCCTTGAAAAAAACCCTATGTGCTCCTTCGCCATAGCGCATCATTTTTGCTGTTTGAGCACAATCCTTGGATCCACAGCATAGGCTCCATCCTCATTTACAATAAGTGGATTTATGTCCATTTCATCTATGCCCAGGTCAACTGCCAGTCTAGAAACCTTGGTTATAGTGCTGATGACTGAATTTTCGTTATATGTTTTACCTCGGCTGTTTAACATCTGGTGAGCCTTACTTTCCCTTAGCATAAAGTACGCTTCATCTTCGGAAATTGGGCATAGGCCATAGCTTAGGCTCTTTATTATTTCAACGTACACCCCTCCAATTCCCACCACTGCAGTTGGACCAAAAACTGGGTCATCAAGCCCACCCAGGAAGAGTTCCACTCCTTCCATCTGCTTTTGCAGAAGAACCCTAGGGTTCCTTTTGACAAGTTCTGAAAATGCATTATCTACATCATCCTTCTCAACACCCAAGACCACTCCCCCCATTTCTGTCTTGTGACCTGGTTCATCCAGCGAGAGTTTCATTACAATGGGATAACCTATCTGGTCTGCTATTTTATGTGCCTCGTCTAAGGACGTGGCAGTACCCCAAGGGGGAACCTTTACCCCGTACATCTCAAGCAGCTTGAAAGCTTCATAGTCCTTTAGGTAGCTTTTCCCCTTTATCAGGGCTTGTGCCTCGATCATTGGTTGGCTTACCCTTATTCTTTTAACAGGATGTGACATTCTATTATAGTAATTTACCGCCCTTACGGCATCTTCAGGAAACCTGAAAGCTGGAAGGTTTGCTGATTCAAGCAACCTGACTGCAGCATCCTGATCCATGCCCATCATAACACCAATCACGCTTTTCCCCTTAAAGTCAAGCAGAACCTTTGCAATTTCCATGCAGCTTGCCATCGGCAGCGCTTCAACTATTACCATTTTAGTGCAGTCCAGGTCCTGAACTGCTTTCAGTGCAGCATTGTATCTTTTGTTGTCAGCATCCCCAGAAAGGTCCAGTGGATTTGCTGGCTTGCTTTGGTCAGGCAGAAGCTTCACAAGTTCTTTCTGAACAATATCTGGAATGTTGATAAGATTTATTGACAGCTTGTCGGTTTCGTCAGTAGCAAGAACACCATGACCTCCTGAATTTGTAACTATCAGCAAGTCCTTCTTTATTACTTCATTAGATGTGATTATCTTGGCTATGTTCAACATGTCTTCAAGTGTGTCAACATATATGCCACCAACGGACCTTATTGCAGCCTTGAACACATCTACTGAACCCGCAACGCTTGCAGTATGCGTTTTAACCGCCTGACTGCCCTTTCCGCCTGTGCCTCCCTTCAAAAATACCAGGGGCTTTCTAGTAACAATGTCAGGCACTTCGTTGATAAATCTGGAACCATCAGCAATTCCTTCAACATAGGAAAAAATGGCTCTGGTGGAAAAGTCGTTTGACAAGTATTCATAAATATCTGTTTCAGTTATGTTGGATTCATTTCCAAGGCTCACAAAGTAGCTCAGGCCAGTCCTGGTCCTGTGAGCCCAATCTAACATATAAATTCCAATGCCGCCGCTTTGTGCCACCACCGCTATGTTGCCTCTCTTTATGTCTGTCAGTGCAAATGTTCCGTTATAGTACGGGGTTATCATGCCAAGCGTGTTTGGACCAAGGTACCTGATGCCGTACTTGGATGCCAGTGAATCAATCTGAGACTGGAGCTCTGCTCCACGCTCATCAACTTCCTTAAATCCAGAGGTGATTATTATTGCGCTCTTTGTTCCTGCTACACCAGTCATTTCCATTATGTCAGGCACAGCTTCACGAGGCACAGCCACTATCGTAAGGTCTGGCACTTCAGCTATATCCCTAATTGATTTATAGGCTTTTAACCCTTCAACTGTATCCGCACTCTGATTTACTGGGTAAATTTTTCCAGCAAATGTAGACATCAAGTTCCTAAGCACAATATTGCCAACTTTTTCTTTATCCCTTGATGCGCCGACAACTGCTATTGACTTTGGATTAAAAATGCTATCTATCATACCAAATATGGCGCTCAACTATAATATAAGTATAGCAAAGATTTTTATGCAAACCATATTTGATATTTTTGAAAACCACGTTTACAGGCATTTTGAGCAAGAAAGCCACTGAGCTTGCGATGTGGAT
>JARVJW010000019.1 GCA_029775955.1 Nitrososphaeria archaeon
AAATTAACTATTTTTTGATATATGCAACAAAGCACTTTTCTACTATTTGAACCACTAAGAACATTTTCCTTTCCTTTATGGTTAGCTGTGCATTAGTGCATTGGCCCTTATTTGTCAATCAATAGCGAATTGGCAACTGGAAAGGTTTACAGTTGTTAAAGAAACTGTAAGTCAGGGTAGAACGCTCTATTGTACATGAAGACCTGCAGATTGGCTTGCTCCGTCTGCTTCAATGCTTCAGATACTGCATATTCGTCTGTACCAAAGCAGACGGAAATGTGGGGATCGCTTACCTGTTTGTATGTGCCAGCTTGTTGTATATCTTTTCAAAGAACCATCTGGCAAGCTTCCCTGAGTTGCATTCCTGTTTGAGGAGGGATTGGTCATAGGGAAGCTTAATGGTACTGAACATTGTTTGTTATATTATATTATAATTTATTAATCTTCATTTGTGTTTGCTTTCATCCATAAATGGTGTGGGTTTTCCCGCTCACTGTTGATAAATAAAAATTATTAATAGAGGTAAAACTTACTCCTTTCAAGGGTAAGAGGATGTCAGGAAAGCCAATAATAAGGATCTATTTCACTCCTTCTTTTTGAGAATGCCCTGCTGTATGCTTCTTCATATTCTTCCGCCAGCTTGTTTATATCCTTAAATCCATACTCTGCGTTATCTATAATAATTTCCTTATAATAAATGATTTCAGAATTCTCATTTGAATGTTTTATAAGCTTTCCTTTAACCTTAACCTTTGCCTTTTCCATATGTTCTCCATCTTTGGGGTCAGCTTCTATGTTGAATGCGTAAACCATTTTATCCCCATTATCAAGTTCTACCATAACTACCGGTTCAACGCTTCCTGCCAGATTGAATACCTTTCTCAGCACATCCCTGTACTTCTGGTCAGCACGCGGTTCAGGCAATCTGGCAAGGCCTACTACACTATTTCTTTTAAAAGTGCTTGAAAGTTCAGCAAGCAGAGCCCGTGTATCTTTATCAGCTTTTATTACTTTCATCATCATCATTATTCAGGAAGCACATTTTAACGTTTTCCATGATTGAATGGCAATTAGGCTATTGCCTAAATTGGTTCAACTTCAAGTGCTGTTTTCTGGCCTATTTCATCCATCTTTCCTACCTTGATCCATGATGATGATATTTTATTTCCGGACTCAGATAGCACTAGAGGTATGACATATATTGACATTTCATCAAGCCCAATTTTTTTCCTTATACTGTTGGCTTTTAGCGCGCTGGCAAATGTTTCTGGGCTGACAACAATAAAGTCAACAACCTCCTTTATGGCAGGGCCATATGGATCATTTAATTGCGTTATCCAGAAGGCGCTGTTTTCAGAAATTTCGTTAATTATAGTCAACAACCTGTAAACTCTGTCAGTGTAAGTAACGTCCAGCTTTTTCCCTAGCTTTTCTGCAAATTTGTCAGAAGTTACACCTATTATAACCTCATCCCCCAATTTAAATGATTTATCAAGCAACCTGATGTGTCCCCTGTGTATAGTTTCAAATGTACCACCAACAGCTACCCTTGTCAACGGGTTCTTAAACAAATAGTGCCTTTTAAATGCTACCCTTTAAATTATAGATGCAAGCCCTAAAATCCCGCCCACTGCTATGCCCAAGCTCATTAGCCAGAAAATATATACCTCCCTTTTTTTAATTGCATTACCATTCATTATTCGTTTATCAGCTATAAGCTTTCCAAGGAAGATCAGCAACGGAATTAGCACTACTGTGTATATTACCATTAAGTTAAGTATCAATGAAAGGTAATTATTTACAAGCAGAACCAGAGCAACTGCAGGGACACTTTCTATCAGATATACTTTATAGTATTGCCCTTTTCCCTTAAGTCCCATGGCTTCAACAACTCCCCAAGCGGAGCCCATTGACACGACAACCAGTGCCAAAAACCCTGAAGCCAAGAACCCTATCCCCAACACTGGCCTCGCGTAATTACCAGCTATAGCTAAAGCGCTCGCTATTGCTGAAATATTGTTAATATTTTCCACTTTAATAAAGGAACCATCGATAACCACAATAGCCATTAGCACTTCTGAAACTATTGCCCCAATCAAGGTTTCAAGCCTTTCATTTCTGAGGTCTGACATTTTAAGCTTTTTCCTTGAGTCTGCCCCCGAGTGAAAAAAGAGCATCCAGGGCATTATCACTGCTCCAATGCTGGCTGCCATCATATAATCAAACGAGGAGTTTTCATAAGGTTGAATTGGATTCAACCCTAGTTTCACAACGCTGACCATGTCAGGCCTGAATATTGTAACTGTAACAGCTATAACTGCGACCAAAATAAAGCTTATCGGCAACAGCGCAGCCTCAGTTTCCCTGTAGTGCCTGCTGTAAATGACCATAAAGTGCGCAGCAAAAATTATCAGCAACCCGGGCACTATGGGAAGTCTCAGCATATATAGGCCAACTGCCATTCCAGCATATTCCACTACATACTCTAGGAAGTCAGTTACCGCCATGGGGAACGATGATATAAGCGCAGTCCTTTTGCCGAACCTTTTCCTTATTGCTTCACCAAGGCCAAGCCCCCCCACAGTTCCGAGCATGCCAGCTGCATCCTGAATGAAGAAAAGCGGCAGGGTGAGTATCAGCATTATAAATACCATTCTATATCCCCACACAGCCCCTGCTTCAAGCCCCTCAATTATTGAAGCTACATCAACATCAGCAATCATTACTAGCCATGCAGGCCCAAATACCCTAAGAAAATTCCTAATGTCCTCAACCAATCTCCGTGATGTGCCTCCCACCGCTAAGGCGTGTAGGCTTCCCTTCTTGCGAAGGTATGCTGCGCACGACCATCTCTGAAGAGACCTTTTGGCATGGTCCGATGGATGGCAAACCATGGGAACTGCCTTTACGCGCACTCTCAGTCCGAGAGCCTTCCATCAGAGTACTGTTCTCCAAGGCATTACATGCTTTTAGGTTCGCTTTCATTCCACCCATAAAGTGAGATTTCCTGCTCATTTTGTTAAAAAAAACTTAATATGATTGTTTTTAAGCGTTGTTCAAAAGTTAAGTGTCCTTTTGTATTTTTCAATGTCCTGCTGAGAGAGTGATGGCTTTACAGTTTGCAACGCTTCCTCGAAGTGCTTTATTTTAACTGGCCTTGCATGGTCAAGCTTTTCACTTATGCTCTCCCTTATGGCAAGCATTGCAGCTTCCCTTGTCAGTGAAGAAAGGTCTGCACCAGTGTACCCTGCAGTCCTTTTAGCTAACTCATTCAGGTAATTTCCCTTTACAACTTCATCGTCCAACTTCATATTCCTAGTGTGCACCTTAAGTATATCAAGCCTAGCCTGTTCATCTGGTGGAGGCACATAAACAAGCCTGTCAAACCTCCCCGGCCTCAGAAGGGCTTGGTCAACCATATCGGGCCTGTTTGTAGCTGCCATTACCACTACGTTCTTGAGTGGTGCAATTCCATCCATCTCAGCAAGTATCTGATTTACTATTCTGTCTGTTGCACCACTGTCAGCCCTTGAACCTCTTTCTGGTGCAATTGAATCCAACTCATCAAAAAATACCACACTGGGCGCAGCTGCCCTGGCTTTCTTAAATATTTCCCTTATAGCCTTTTCAGATTCACCAAACCACTTGCTCAGCACCTCTGGTCCCCTGATTGATATAAAGTTAGAGTTGCTCTCAGTTGCCACTGCCTTTGCAAGCATTGTCTTTCCAGAGCCAGGCGGGCCGTAAAGCAAAATGCCCTTTGGCGGCTCCGTTCCAACTTCCTTGAACATATTGGGATATTTAAGCGGCCATTCAACCATTTCCCTGAGTTCCTGCTTTATTCTGCCATAGCCCCCTATATCATCCCACTTGACATCGGGAGACTCAATTATCACCTCCCTGAGAACTGTAGGTTGTATATCTCTCATTGCTTCTAGAAAATCCCTCATCCTTATTTTTATTTTTGAAAGCTGTTCAGGTGGAACCTGTGGTTGTTCCACATCTAACTCCTTTTTAGTTTCAATTGCCTCCCTCAGCCTTATCATTGCCGCTTCCCTTGCCAGAGCTGCAATGTCGGCACCAGTGTACCCATGAGTCATGTCCGCAAGAATTTCAAGCTCAACCCTGTCATCCTGGGAGCAAATCTTTTCCTTGACATCCATGTCTGAACATAGAGGCACATTTCTGGTGTGCACGTTCAGTATCTCAAGCCTAGCCTTCTTGTCAGGCATTCCTATGTTTATTTCCCTGTCAAATCTACCAGGCCTCCTAAGTGCAGGGTCAACGGCATCAGGCCTGTTTGTGGCACCTATTACTATTACCTGTCCCCTTTCCTGCAGGCCATCCATCATTGTCAAAAGCTGAGCAACTATTCTTGTCTCAACTTCCCCTTTAACTTCTTCACGCTTTGGTGCGATCGCATCTATTTCGTCTATAAATATTATTGCCGGTGCATTCTTTTTTGCCTCATCAAATATTTCTCTGATTTTCCCCTCAGATTCACCATAATATTTGCTCATTATTTCAGGGCCATTAATTGAAGTAAAGTAGGCATTTGACTCTGAGGCGACTGCCTTTGCCAGCAAAGTCTTTCCAGTGCCTGGAGGGCCGCTGAGCAGAACTCCACGTGGGGGTTCCACGCCAAGGTGTTTGAATATTTCAGGATGTCTGAGTGGAAGTTCAATCATCTCCCTTACCTTTCTCTTAGCTTCCTCCAGATCCCCTATATCCTCCCATGATGTTCTCGGTGCCGAAACTTCAGCTTGTTTGACTGGCTCTTCCTTCACTTGAACTTCTGTCCTTTCCCCAACGTATGCAGCCTGACCTGGAGTTACAGATGATACGACAAACATTATTGTTCCATAATATGAAGGGAATTCAATTGCCTGTCCCTTCCAAACTGGCTTTGTATAAAGGACTTCTTTTTTCATATATTCCATGAACTCTGGGGCAAAGCTCACTGTCTGCTCTGTGGGTGCAATGATTACCCTCTGAGCCTCGGAAAGCCTTGCCCTCTTAACCACAACTGCTTCCCCGATGCTTACCCCTGCGCTTTGCCTTATCATGCCGTCCATCCTTATGTAGCTTTTTTCCTCATCTTCAGAATATGCAGGGAGAACCTGAGCATAAGAACTTTTTCCATTGCCAACAATCTCAACATAGTCCCCTGGGTTAAGGTCAAGCTGGCTCATCTGACGCTGAGAGATCCTGACCAGATACCTTCCTACATCCCTTGCCCTGGCTTCAGCTGCATATAATGTTATTTCATTTTTAACCATAATAAAAATTGAAATTATATGTATATAAAATTAATTGCAAAACCATACTTCCACAAGTAGCAATATTTCACTTCTAACTAGATAAGCTTTGCATAATTGAAAAACATACTAAACTAAAAAAAGCAATTTAAATTTTAACCATTTAGCTCCCGCTAGGAAGCCTCATCGTACCTTGCCATTTAGGTGGGCCAGTTCCTTCCCTTATCACCTCTTCAACGGCGCACCTGAATTTATATACCGTTACATATTGTGATCGCTCCCTTGGTACAAGCATTGCACAGGATTTACTGCTAGCATTAACAACCCTTGCAACAAAATTCTTGTTTGATGGCCTCAAACCCATCCTCAACCCTGTATAAAGTCTCTCTATGCCCCACCTTTACTCCTCAGGGATTGCACTTATCATAT
>JARVJW010000049.1 GCA_029775955.1 Nitrososphaeria archaeon
GAAATGAGGATTGATAGCGAGCTGTTCAAGATTGTAGGTGACAGAGTAAGGGTAACGCTCCAGCCCGGGCATTACGCTTACGTCCAAATAAACACTGAGAACAAGCACTTCCTGGCATACAGCAAGGACAAAGCTTCAGAGCTCTTGCTGACTGATAATTTTGTGTGCATAACCTTCACCATATCAGAAAAGGAAAGGACCCTAGGCAGCAGCTTCGTGGCGCAGGACCTGAACTTCTCTACGATAGATTCCACGTTTGCGACGGTGAATGCTGGTAGGCCTGCGCTGAAAGGAACTGACACACAGAGCATTTCTGACATAGCGCACATACAGAACGACTTCTCCAGGAGGAGGAAGAGCCTGCAGAAGCACAACAAACAGAAGAAGTACAGGAAACTGCGCCAGGCCAGAGGTAGGCAAAAGAACCGTGTCAATGATGCCTTGCAAAAGCTAACTACGGAGATGGTAAAGGAAAACCCAGGCGCATCATTTGTCTTTGAAGACCTGAACGGAATAAGGACTGGTGGAAACAACAAGGGCAGGAAGTTCAGGACAAAGTTGAACAGGTGGCCATACAGGCTTTACCAGAAGATGATTGAATACAAGTCCTCATTCAAGACAGTTTATGTGAACCCAAGAGGGACCTCCTCGGAGTGTCCTGTCTGTGGTGATAAGCTGAAGCACCAGGCTTGGGAGATATCGAAATGCGAAACCTGTGGCGTGGACTACGACAGGGATAGGCTGGCCTCACTTGCCATAACCCTGCGTGGCCTGCGCCTCTGCGGCTACCCGTTTACCGTGAGTGCGGATGCCTCTTGGCCTTCTTTGAAGGATGAATACCTGTACACCGGCCATGAGCCTAAAGTGGCCGGAGCGGGCTTGACTGAGAAGGTCAACGCTCCGAATGATGGTTATAAGAAATTATAACCTTTCAGAAACGGAATAGGCAATATGTCGAGAATTGGCATAACCATGATATTGCTGGAACTTTTCCTCCTCCTGATCCAGTACCTAATAGGCATGTGGATAAATCTCTTTGCTGTGTTCCCGCCCCTCAGCTCATACGGCTTCATGTATGGAATGATGCAGGCAATGTTTTCTGTCCCAGAGCTCATGATTCACATGATGGTAGGAATTCTTATCGGCATAATATCCCTGATAATTCTTGTCTTATTTGCAGTAAGTGGAGATTACGTGCTTTCATTGCTAGGCGCGTTTGCGTCAATATCAATCCTCATGGCAGGTATCAATGGACTTGAATTCGTATTTTCAGGGTTTGCAAACAATGTCTTTTCCTATATCATGTCCTTTGGTTTAATTTTTGCAGTTATGGCGTATTCCATGATTTTGTACATGGTTCTCAACAGAACTGAACGGGCATAATTGGCTAATGCTTACGCCTTGGTTTGAGGCTTCCTGCTTTATCGATTTGCTTGTCTTTTAAACAATTGATTACATCACAAGCATGAATTCAGGTGTGCCATTGAAGAGGTGATAATGGCAGGAACCGCAACCAAATGGTAGTGCACGATGAGGTCTAGCGGGAGCTAAATGGGTAAAATTTAAGCTCAAAAACTGCATTTTTAGTTTAGCATTAGCATGTTTTCCAATTATGCAAAGCTTATAGGACTAAAGGTGAAACATTACTACTTGTGGGGCTACTGTTTATTGCCAATATATGCGGGCCTGGTGGGATTCGGACCCACGACCTACTGGTTAAGAGCCAGCCACTCTACCTGCCTGAGCTACAGGCCCATTCATGAGATAAAATTTAGTTTTTATAAGCTTTTCTGGATACCATTAGCACTTGCTATATTTAATAATTCATTTAAATCATGTATTATATAATCCGGTTTAATATTTATCGATTTACTGTACTGATCCCTCACTATCAGAGCAGTGAGTGAACCCGCTTTTTTGCCAGCAATTATATCATACTCCCTGTCTCCCACACTGATGCACTCATTAGGTGATAGGTTCATTTTTGAAAATGCTTTTAGGAAGACATCAGGTTCTGGTTTGGGATTTTTTACTTCTTCGCTGCTCACCCAGCAACATACCAGCTGGTTTAAGTTAAAGTTATTTATTATTTCATTTATCATATCTTTCCCCATACTTGTGGCTATGGATGCCTTTATGCCCATTTCTTTTAGTTTTAAAATTGTTGATAGCGCATCTGGAAAAATTTTTATTCTCCATATATTTTCAATAAAATGCTTCTTCCTAATGCCTTTCATTTTTTCAACATCATCATTGCTAAGGTTGTTGATGAATTTTGATGCAATCACTGCTGGGGAAAGCCCAACATATTTTCTTATTTCTGAAGGTTTAACATTAAGTCCAAATTCCTTAAATGTATTCGACCATGCTAACATAAGAGTTTCCGCACTATCTATTAATGTCCCATCAAGGTCAAAAGCTACTCCTTTAATCATCGGCAAACCATATATATGTTAAAATTTAAACTGCACGAAAAATTTACGATCTCTTTGCCTAAACTTTTTATCTATATGCTGGTCACCTACAATGGCGCATGTTACAGGAAAGAAAAAACATAATTTATCTCTTTATATCAAGGTCATTCCGAAGCTTTGTAGCTGGCTTCGTAGCCATAGCTATAAGCCTCTATTTTTATGATATACTGAAACTTTCACTGATACTGGTTGGAGTGCTTTTTACAATAGGCGCAATTGCTACCCCTCTTATCTCGCTCATTGTGGGGATTTTTGGAGACAGATATGGTAGGAAATTTATATTGATAGCAGACCTTCTTACATTGCCAATTGCGATTGTAATTATATTGTTAACTAGAAATTTTTATGCGCTTGCAGCAGCAAGTGCCATAGGTGGTTTTGGGGTTGCTGGGGGGATTGTGGGTGGGGGAGTTGGAGCTTCAGTTGGTCCTGTTGTGACAACCATGCTTGCAGAAAATACTACTAACGAAAACAGGACCTTTATGTTTTCTATTAATAGTGTTCTTTCCACATTTGCCGGAGCTGCTGGAGCCCTGCTCGTTTCATTTATAGGGTTTCAGCTCCTGTTTGAAATAGGGGTTATTATTTCGCTCTTTTCAGCCATTATAATTTTTCCTGTTAGGGAAAAATTCAAGGGTCTCAAAACAGTACGAAAAAAAGGAGAAAACCCAATGTCAGAAAAGGATAGAAGGTTCATTAAGGCATTTGCATACACAGGCCTTTTTAATGGCTTATCAATGGGGCTCATAACGCCCTATTATCCAATAATATTTCATACCTTTTTTCACATGACCATCGCGAATGTAGGATTTCTGATTTTTTTGGGGGGAATTATTTCTGGGGCAGTAGATATATTCACGCCAACCCTTACTACTAGAATGGGTTTTCTTAAACTTATTACAAGGACCAGGGTAATCTCTGCAACTGCAATGCTCCTTATACCATTTTCTCCAAATTTTATATTTGCAAGTGCACTATATATTTTTATGACGACGCTCAGGGCTGTTTCATTACCAGCCCAAACATCCCTTCAAATGTCACTCATAAGTGAAGGAAGAAGGGCAACATCCAGCGGACTTAACCAGGCTTCAAGGTTATTGGCTTCAGCTGTGGCAACTTCAGTTGGTGGAACGCTATTGGCTCTGGGACCGTTACTTATACCATTTGCAATAGCAGCCAGCTTTACATATGGAAATACAGCATTGTATTACTATTATTTTGCTGGCATACCTGATGCTAATAAAAAGCGCTAAATGCTTCTGTTAAAAAGCTTTAGCATAATTGCCTTTTGCACATGGAGCCGATTTTCTGCTTGGTCAAAAACAATGGAATGCCTGCCATAAAGTACTTCCCTTGTAACTTCCTCGCCGTGATGAGCAGGCAGACAATGCATGAAGAGTGAGCCATCTGGTGCACTTTCCATGAGTTGCTCATTCACTTGGTACTTTGGCAGGAAAGCTTTTAACCTCTGTTGCTTTTCATTTTCTTGGCCCATGCTGGTAAATACATCAGTGTAAATTATGTCAGCATCGCTTACAGCTTTGACAGGATCTTCCATTATTTCTATTGAGTTTGCGGAAAGCTCTTGTGCCATGCCAACAATTGATTTTTTTGGCTCATATCCCTGCGGCGATGCGACTTTAACCCTAGCTCCAGCGAGAGCTGAACCCAAGATTAAGGAAGTGCAAACGTTATTGCTTCCATCACCAATGAAAGTGATTTTTTTGTTTCTGACTCCACCAAGCTTTTCCCTGATAGTGTATAGGTCAGCCATTATCTGGCATGGGTGTTCAATGTCTGAAAGCGCATTAATTACTGGCTTTTCCATACTCAATGCAAGTTTAACCAAATCTTCATGCTTATACACTCTTGCTATTACCATGTCTACATACCTGTCAAGTGTATGTCCAGTATCCTCAACTGATTCGCCCCGTGAAAGTTGAGATGACGAAGCGTCAATGTAAATCGGGTTTCCCCCTAACTGGTTTATCCCAACTTCAAAGCTAACTCTTGTCCTTGTTGATGGTTTTTCAAATAAAAGAATTATATTTTTCCCATTAAGCATGTTGTTAAGTGGATTAGCCTTGAGCCTGTCAGTCATGGCCCATACTTCCTCCATTTCTTCATTGCTAAAGTCAGTAACAGAAAGGTAATCTGCCATGATTTCCATACTTTTGCGCAACCGTTTTTAAGCTTTGCTTACAGTGCCTATATATGCGTAACATAATTTCCCTGATCACTGATTTTGGGAATAAAGACCATTATAACGGTGTAATTAAGGGCGTAATCCTTAACATTAACCCTGAAGCTGTCATCGTTGATCTTGCTTCAGATGTAGATTCATTCAGCATAGCTGACGCCGCATTTATACTTTATGCCTCTGCTAATTACTTTCCAAAGGGAACTGTATTCCTGGTGGTGGTTGACCCAGGAGTTGGCACAAAAAGGAGCGCTGTAGCTGTAGAATGTTCAAACCATTTTTTCGTGGGTCCTGACAACGGTGTGCTGTATCCAACTGTTTCCAGGGAGGGAATAATTAAAAGTGTTAGGCTAGAAAACACTAAGGGGACATTTGATGGGAGAGACGTCTTTGCACCTGCAGCTGCTAGGGTGAGCCTTACGAAAAGCATCGAGGGACTTGGCGAAGATTTTCAACTTAATGAAAAATTTGAATTAGAAAATGCCATTATCAGTGATGGCGTTATTAATGCAAAGGTAATTCATGTTGATAAGTTTGGGGATGTAGTTACCAACATAAGTAGCAAGCAGCTTGAAGGAATTAATTCAATAAAGTATAATGGAAAAATAATATCTAGGGCAATGTCGTTTTCAGATAGCCATGATATTCACTTTATCGATGGAAGCAGTGGATTTGTTGAGATTGTTAAAAACAGGCATAAAGCATCAGAAGAACTTAACCTGTCAACAGGTCAAAACGTGATGTTCGTTCTATAATTTACCTAGAAGCCGCAAGGAAGCCCCCACACTAAGTAGGAGGAATTGTCGCGTGCTAATATAGTCAAACATCTTTGGTTGGGAATCATGAACCGTATTCTCCTCGGGACAGAGGCTACGAATTGCAAGCTATGTGTTTTAAATTATTTTATTACCAAAGTCACTCCAATCAAGTGCTTGACGCCAAAGACCATAACAAGAAAGGCACTCAGGAAGG
>JARVJW010000127.1 GCA_029775955.1 Nitrososphaeria archaeon
AGAACCCCTAGGCCCTCTACTAGTTAATCCTAGATTTAAATGCGATGCATGAACTTAAAAATATCCTCATGTTGAGCAAGCACTTGTACATCTAGTTCTTTTGCTTTTTTATTTAACTCTGCTTGAAGAAGTTCTATGCTTATTTTTTCAAGATTTAGCTCAGCCAGTATTACCATGACGAACAATTCATGCATTTGTGTTGAAGTAAGGTCTATTATATTGGCTCCATTTTCAGAAAGAACTGAGGATATACCCGCAACAATTCCTATTCTATCTTTTCCAATTACAGTAATTATAACCCTTTCACTTTTTACCATAATAAAGGGTAAAAACCTCTAGCATTTTAAGTTATTTATGAAAAGTTTTGAAAAACGAGTGAATTTATATGAGTGTCATTATCGGTTTAGAGCCTGAATCACATACACTCTATATTTAGAGTTTTGTGAATAGTATTGTAATAGGTCATAATTCAGTTTATTTACGTTAATCACAGGCCTTATAAATATCCGCGACCACAAATCAATGTTTTTATTTATAATGTTGTCTAGGACAGTTAATGGCACGCCAGCAGTCTTGTTTATGGACAATGCTTCAGCATAAGCACGCTCTACACTTATGTAAGGATCATAATAGGAATTGTTTGTGCTAAAAAAGGCTGTCGAATCAAAGTTAATATACAGAAGCATGGACCCTATAGTTCTGTTATCAAACACAAATGGCTCACCATTTGCCTGATATGGCATTGATACCTGACCTATGCCATATATAAGAAGTGGATATCCAAGTCCAAATATTAGAAAAAGTATAAACGCAACTTTAAGGCCATCAGTAACAAATTTAATCTGCAATTAAGGCATCAGAAACAGAACTTTCTATATCAGTTATTATCTTTTTCGTCAGATTTTTACCTGAATTTGGAATTATAACGCACGCAGATTCAAACCCTCTTATTTGAGATAAAGCATAAAGAACAGCGCAGTGCATTTCAGCACATATAAACTTTAATTTGCCTGGTTTTTTATAATTCAATACATCTACAGTCAAAGTTGGGCCAATTATGTGCTTTACTTTATGCTTAGTAAAAGCGATGTCTAGCCCCATGAGTAATTTAAAGGAGGGGACTGCGGATAGGACAACTTTTTGTGATGTTACATACTCACCTATTGTGCCGCCTTCAGAATAAGACGCAGAAGATGATATTATAGCGTTAAAACCTTTTTTGTAACTTAAAATAGCATTTTCTAAAGTGATAATTTTTTTAACGCCAAGTTGTGCAAGTTCTTCAAAGGCTATAGATTCGGAGGCTCCCCCAATCCCATGATAAATGGCAGAAACCGGAACCCCATCATACGAACCAGTATATAAGAAGAACCCCCTATTGTCATTTACCAGCCTTCCCTGAAAAAGCTCTGATAACTGCTTAACTATATCTATATTTCCAGAAGCTATAACCATCTTAGCTACACTATCGTGATCGGCTTTAATGTGTAATGGCATAATTGCAATTATACAACCATAATAATAAATATTTACGAATAGTCCAGTAGTTCCGCAACATTTCTTTTAGAGCAATTTATTTAGGATTTCATTGGCTTATGCATTTTAGTAATGAACAAACCAATGAGGCCCAAAAGAACAAGTTATCCTCTAAAGCCACATATCAGAACTTTGTCATACCATTCCAAATATATAATTGAGAGCATAATAAGGTCAGTCAACAATACAATCTTAACTGACTCAAAAGCACTGATGTTCCCCCTTCTGATTCTTCGCAGGCTTGAATTATGCTGTAAGCGCATTAACATGAAGCATTATGGGAAGGATGGCAATAGACTACACGGAGACACGGTAAGATCTACAAATATGTAACAAGGGGCAAGATAAATACCGACAAATTTTACACGATAAGCGCTATTGGCAAGGTTAACGCCCTTCCAGTTACCAGGCTCAATGTGTAATTGCTTAAGCCTCTGTTGTTCCTCATGGGCAGAGGGTTCTTCACCATTGAAAGTTGCTGGAAGGGTCATAAGGCAATATATGAATGGTGGGTTGCTTACTGTAATTGATTACATCAAAGATGGATTGCAAGAATGATGACAAGCCTGAGGACAAGTATATGGCATTTGCTACAAAATTTTGATAATGCTGAACTAGCGTGATTACCGAAGAGCACAAGTGGGGCAAGATGTAGAGAATATGGGTTTAAGGCCATCAAGCAGGAATTTTGTTGTAAGGGTTGTTTACTTGCAATAATCTGTACAACGCTTGTCCCAGAAATCACAGCATGAGAATGCATATGAATTCAGGCGTGCAGTTGAAAGGCGATAAGGGAAGGACCCACAACCAAATGACAGTGTACGATGGGGCTTAGCTGGAGCTAAATGGTTAAACCTTGCATTTTTTAGTTTAGCATGTTTTCCATACAAAGTTTATCTAGTTAGAGGTAAAACATTACTACTTGCGGAACTACTGGTAAAGGAGTAATGCCTACAAACTCAGTGACGTAACAAAAATATTCAAGATAGGGGCTCATTATTGATAAGATTCGAATGCTGTAATAATGAATGTAAATCTAATTAAAGTAGGGGGGTGCTCCAGAATTTATGTCTGTGAAGTGCTATCGTGAACTCGGAAGTCTACTGCTTATCACTCCGTGAATCAGGAACCTCTAGGGTGGAGAGGGCATCAGAGTACCTACACCGTGTGAAACCCTAAATTAATCCACCCAACCTTTGGAATAATATTTAGTTTTTGGCCTTCCCTAAAAAACACAGAGGGCTCCCCATTAACTACATGGCCTATTTTATGTATAACGGTTAGATTCTTTTTTGCTAATTTTTCTATAAAGGTCGCATTATTTTGTCCTACTGTAAGCACCATCTGATATTCTTCACCACCAAACATCACATCATTATAAACATTTCTTTTCGAATAAACTAGCATCTTATAAATTGTTTCCGATAATGGAAGTTTGTCTATTATAAAAGATTTATTACTTTGAAAGGCCATCTCATTTAATGTATAAGCTAAACCATCGCTTGAGTCCATGGAAGAATTTATATAACCGCTTTCTATTGCCTCTACAGCAAATTTGTATGGTGGCTCTACATTATAAACTTGCTTGAGTGCTAGCCTCTTAATTCTGGCATCAATGTGTTGATGCAAAAGAATATGATCTAATCCGGCTTTGGTAAGGCCAAATTCACCTGTAGCATATATAATATCTCCCTCTTTGGCTCCCCCGCGGGTCACCTGGTTCTTATATGTGCCAAGTAAAAAACAATCTACAATTAAATCGGATGACTCGTTGACATCTCCACCAACCAATTTGAACCCATACTTTTTTGCTGCGTATTTAGTTCCATTTATTATATCTTTTATGTTTTTATCGGATAAATTTTTCGAAAACGCATAGGAAAGTAACCCATAGGTAGGTCGCACCCCCTTTACTCCAAAATCTGAGATTGCAGAAGCAATGGCCTTTTTTCCTATCTGAAAAAAAGTAATGCCCGGGGGTGCATCAGTGCTGCCCACCAGCATGTCAACTTTTAAAGCGGTTTTGTCTGGAAGGTAAGCAACATCGTCATCTAATTTACTATATTTAAAAGCACTCCGTATGTAGTTTATGATTTCTATTTCGTTCAACGCTTATATTTGCTTTACAAATAAATATATCTGTTGATTTCCTTTTATTTCATCCATTATTCTCTCAGTTAATCTTTTTGCAGGGTCCTTAAGGCCAACCCTTTCTTGTATATCTTTAAAGTCTGTGAATGGCCTTTTTTCTTTTTCCCTTATTATTTCTAACATTAATGTTTTACCTATACCCGGTATTAACTCAAGAGCATTTAGCCTAGGGGTTATAGGTACAGACTGGTTAAAGAAGTTTACAAAGTTTTTTTGATTATCATTTATAATCGTTTCTATTGCTTGTTGCAAAATGTTTTTAGCTACCTGTGAAAGATCATCATATTTTAATCTGCCCAACACGCTTAAAACTTTACTACGATTTTCTTTACTAATGTTAATTTTTTCCATTATAACAAAGCTAGAACCCGGAACCGCCAAAAGCTCAAGTAACATAAAATAATCAACACCAATAGTTTCTAATATTGTCCCATTTTTGTTTTTTAATGTTTTAGCTTGAGCATTTAACCTAAAATCTAGAACATACACTAACCTTTCGTACTTTTTTTGTTGACTGAGCAATCTGCATACTATATTTTGCTGCCATTATAAAAGCTTAGCTTTTACTGGAGTTAGCAAGAAAGCATTGGCTTTAGTTAATTGATAGGCATAAGTGGATAGTCATTAGTTGTTAAGGTGGCATAGCCGTTTCTGAAAGGTTATAATTTCTTATAACCATCATTCGGAACGTTGACCTTTTCAGTCAAGCCCGCTCGGCCACTTTAGGCTCATGGCCGGTGTACAGGTATTCATCCTTCAAAGAAGGCCATCCGCACTCACGGGTAGCCGCAGGGTTATGGCAAGTGAGGCCAGCCTATTGGTCAATGTCACAGGTTTCGCATTTCGACATCAAGCAGTCAGCTTATCACCACAGACAGGACACTCTGAAGTCCCTCTTGGGTTCACATAAACTGTCTTGAATGAGGACTTGTATTCAATCATTTTTGGTAAAGCCTTTCATTTGTTCAACTTTGTCCTGAACTTCCTGTTGTTTCCACTAGTCCAAGTCTTCAAAGACAAATGACGTGCCTGGGTTTTCCTTCACAGCAGCAAGGCATCATTGACGCGGTTCTTCTGCCTACCTCTGGCCTGGCGCAGTTTCCTGTACTTCTCTTTATTGTGCTTCTGCAGGCTCTCCTCCCTGAGTCGTTCTGTATGTGCGCTATGTTAGAAATGCTCTGTGTATAAGTTCCTTTCAGCGCAGCCTGCCATCACCCAGCAAACGTGGAATCTATCGTGAAGTCCTGCGCCACGAAGCTAGGCTCCTTTCCTTTTTCGATATGGTGAAAGTTATGCATACAAAATTGTCAGTCAACAAGGCTCTAAGCTTTGCCCTTGCTGTATGCCAGGAAGTGCTTGTTCTCAGTGTTTATTGGGACGTAAGCGTAATGCCCGGGCTGGAGCGTTACCCTCACTTTGTCACCTTGAACATCTAGCTATCAATCCTCATTTCAAGCTTCTTCACAACAGGTATCCTCAGCTAGCCATGATGGTTCTTCTTGTATTATCAGGCAACGGCAGAAACGGGGTTGAGGTGGTGAATCGCATAATCGTAGTTTGACACGAACCACGGCTTGACCTCAATGCAATTGGCGAAGGTATCCTATTGCAATATGTATAGCCATTTCATAGGCGACTTCAATAGCATATCTTATCGCGTTCTGCATGTCCGTGAGGTACTTCCTCCTGTGGCTCGTAGCGCCTGACAATTGTCCTCCCTAGATTTCCATGGATGGCTCATGGCTTTATCACCTTCAGTATTTCCTTTATCTTCATATATATTATAGCTACTTATAAAGGTCATCGTGGCTGTTTCTAACCCAGCACAGTTACGAGTTTTTTAAAGTTAACAGGGATCCAATTTATGTTGTGGAAGAAGAAATTATGGCTCACTATAAGCTTAAAGCTGTTTATGTAAAATAAAAAA
>JARVJW010000184.1:0-3411 GCA_029775955.1 Nitrososphaeria archaeon
CTTCATTCAACATAGCGTTGCGTCCACCTTTAATGGGAAGTCAATTGCATGCAAGGGGAGCACTGATACCCCCAAAGAGGCAACTTCAAGGGTGGAGACCTTAGAACCCTTTAGGGTGGAGAGTATGTCAGAGGCCTATTCCAGCAATTCCTCTGACCAGAAAGGAAATCGCTATTGCCGCCATTATGATGTCCATTACCTTCCCTAAAATCATCAGTCCCGAAGCTCCTATTACTTTGTTAAGCATTGTGCCCGAATGGAGCACAACCAGCGCTATTGCACAGTCGACTAATATGGCAGTTCCACTCACCAGCAGGCCGTAGTGCGTCTCAGCAAGGAGCATAACTGTCGTGATGGATCCTGGGCCAGCTAGGAGTGGTGTAGCTATTGGAATTATCGCCACACTTTTGAGTGCACCTTCCACTGCATTAGATTCGTAAGCATGAACCCTCAAAGGTTCACTTGAAAGGGCGTCCCTTATAGAAAAAACAAGTAACAGTAATCCTCCTGCTATTTCGAAATCATAAATATTTATGCCCAGCAGATCCATTATAAAATATCCCGTGTAAGCAAATATAAATAGCATAATGAGAGCTACAAAGACAGCGTTTTTAGCTACCATTTTGCGCTGAACCTCATTTACGTCAGCGGTAAGTGACAGAAAAAATGGCAGAGTTCCCAACGGATCCAATATTACAAAAAGTGTAACAACTCCATCTACTATGGAAAAAAATATGTTCATTATTTATATATTTAATTGTTTACCTTTTAAAAATCTTGCCACACTGGTATTTTCTTGTATTAATCAAGAGTATAACGAATTTCCAAGATGAACATGATGCTCTTGACAGTTCCTAAGCCTGACTAACGAACGTATGCGTACCTGTGGTTCATCCTTGATAGGGATGCTGTACACAACATTCTGCTGTAGGTGGAACAGAACGTGCAGGAAGCCTCTACTGCGAAGCAAGCTTGTTCCTATGAAGCAGGAAGCTCAGTCTGCAAGGGCAAAGCACTTGTTTAAATTGTCAAAGTATTTTGCCTGATCCAGCAAGCCTCCACCTGTCTGATACCATTCTACTTATTGAAATCCTGTCCCCACTTAATGCTATTGAAGGCCTTTTCATCTTAATCCTCAGATTGTTCCCCCTAATGTCTACAACTTCGCCAGAATTTACCATAGTGCCGATATTGAGCTTTAACTGTTCATTTACCCTAATTTTTTCTGTCCTTATAAGCTCCTTTGTGCCTATTACATATTCGAATAGCTCATAATTTACTTCAATTTCAAAAACAGGATTGGGCAGAAAGCCTGGCTTTGAAACATAATTGCCAACCATTATATCATTTTTAGTGAAAATTGGATCCAGTTCTGTGCCAATTGCTATCAGCCCTCCTGGCATGACTTCTTCAACCTGACCGCCTGCAGTAAACAAGCTTTTTACATGAGTTTTTACTGGTTGAAAGCCGTTCCTTGAGGGAAGCCCAGGTTTTATTTCAATTATATCACCAATTTTTAGCTTGCCCTGTTTTAATGAACCCCCCAGTACACCACCAGAAAGCTCAGAAATCTCAGTCCCAGGTTTGTTTATATCAAATGACCTTAGAACCTGCATAAGTGGAGGTGCCTGGGTATCCCTGTTTGGGGTTGGTATTATTTCTTCAATTGCCTGGATAAGGGCATCTATGTTTAGCCTTTTTTGAGCGGATACAGGGATAATTGGAGATTTATCATATCCATATGAATTTACAAAATTTAGTATTTTATTATAGTTATTTAATGCCTCATTATATGTTACAAGGTCTACCTTGTTCTGCACAAATACTATATTTTCTATGCCGATCATCTTAAGCGCCTGAAGGTGCTCCATTGTCTGTGGTTGAGGCACTGGTTCATTTGCAGCAATTACTACTATTGCGCCATCAATTACTGCGGCGCCACTAAGCATTACAGACATGAGACTTTCATGACCTGGTGAATCAACAAAACTTATTACCCTCCTTAACTTTGCCTCCCCTTCAGGGCACTTTCCATCGGTAACGTACCTCTGGGGCTCAGGTAATGCACCACATTGATATATTGCAGCATCTGCGTATCCTACTTTTATCGTAATCCCCCTTTTTAGTTCCTCACTGTGAACGCTGGTCCATTTGCCAGTAATTGCCTCGACAAGAGTTGTATTATGTGAGACTATGCCGTTTGCCATAATAAAGTTATGAATAAGAGGTACTGAAATGTCAAATATTACTCCCCTGTACTTTCTGTGAATTATTCTAGATATTTTATCATAATCTACACTGTTATGTACATTAACCATGACGTTGCTTTCTTCTGTAAGTTGATCAAGTCTTCTCCAGCCTGTTCTTGAATCAAACAGCTTATGATTAGGTGTTCCAGAAACCTTTCTGCCACTTACAGTCTCAAGTTCAATAATGTCTCCCCAGTATTTTTGGAAATATGGGAAAGCCAAAGATTCTACAACTTTCATATTGCTCACGCTATCTACCTGGAGTTTGGCGTCAAATTTATAAAATTCATGATTTATTTGTTTAATTTCGAAATGCTTGATCAGGTCGTTGCCGCTAAATTCGTAACCAGCTATTCTCACCTTCTGGTCTGGGGTGAGGCACTTGCCATGGTCAACATGACCTGCAGTGCCAATGTTTATCTCTGGTTGCTTTGGTATTTTCAATTTTCCATTTAAGGTTACATAATATGGTCTTTAAACTTATCTGAACATTGCAGTAAAATCAAAATTTGTTTGTTAACACAATATTGTTTAAAAGCCATTTTCTGCACTATATTATATATGAAGGTAATATTCGATACAAGTTTTATCGTTTTGATAACTGAGGGACCTACCCCACTTTACCAACAGCTGGTAAATATTTATGACAAGGTTGACCCAGTTGTCACCAAATCTATTTTAAGAGAGTTGGATTCTATTTTAAAAAGAAAAAGAATTAATGTGTCAAGCTTTGTTCCTGCAGAAATTGTTGAGTATAATAATAACGCCGATGACGACATAGTTAGACTTGCTATTGAAAGAAAAATTCCTGTAGTCACAATGGATATTGAACTGGGCAAACGTCTTAGGTCAAAAGGGTTAACTTGCTTTACAGGGTCAAAAAATAAACTAATATATTTTAAATGACATTCACTCCTCGCTAAAACGCAGGGTCCTGCTTCATAGACAGCTCCTCTTTCATGCACTCCTCATGCATTTGTGGTCACCTGCGTTTCACTTTTTGATAGCTTATCAGGTGTGAATTACATTTAGTCTGAATAAGGCATATGGAGCATTTTGGTCTTGCATAATTCAAACGGAAGGGCAATAGAATTTACTGAACAGGCTGCACAAAGACTATATCCAGAGTAAGGAGATCAATGATTATATCTGCAAACTGAGC
>JARVJW010000184.1:4099-5589 GCA_029775955.1 Nitrososphaeria archaeon
CATGCAATAATAGTGTCCCACACCCGCTATAATGATTGTACTTATATATTACTTCGTAAAAAATCTTGTAAAAATGTATTAGTTTGGTTATAGGTACTACATAGAATAAAACTTAATAAAAAAATATTTAATAGCTTGATGAAAATACTGGAGTGTAGTTGTAACTGTATTCGTTGTTCCAGGAGCTGCCAACTATATATTGCATTGTAGACCCATTTTGCGATGTGTACTGTATCATTACTGGTTGCAGGCCATTATAATAAACCTTGTTTGCAACTATGTACCCATGAGCATACGCGTTGCTCATTGGTGAAAGTTCACTAAAGCTAGTTGTAGTGTACAAATTGGGGAGCGTTGTTGAGAAGTGTTCAATCACATATATTGTGACATTTGCCGCCGCATCTGCAGCGTAAACTCCTTCATATGTGCTGGGGTACCAAGGTGAATCTGATATTCCTCTTATCACAAGCCATGGTATTCCAAAATGTGTATTCACATAAGCAAACCCCATTCCCTCATTTTCACCAGCATCACTTTCATACAGGGCATTTTGTTGGCTCATCCATGTAAGCGGTTCAGTCCACTGATTGGCTGAACCTATTACACCTGATATTACATATGAAGAAATTGTTCCACTCATGTTTCCTCCTGTTACATATGATAAAGGTGTAGGTGGAAGTGCATACTGCTCTGCTAAAGTGAGAAGCCCTAATGATGAGGGAAGATCTTCCACATAAGTGTATGAAGTATCTACCCCATAACCGTAACCATAAACAGAAGCATTGCTTGGAACTACCTGTGCTTCACCAAAGCCTCCAAACTTTGAATTTAATATGGGCGACATGTTAACTATCTCTACACCTGTATAAGGTGTTTCTGAATAGGTACTGTTTGATGTCCCTCGGTGGTAATGAATGCTTGATTTATCAACAACAAACGCACTTACTACGACATCACCCACTGTTACATTGGGGTCCCTAGCACCAGCTGTACCTGAGAGCAACGCTGCCTTAATATTGAAATAAGTATCCATCAATGTTGTGGCTGTGGTTACAGCATATTCCTTTTCGCCAGACCTGACAGAAACAACAGGCTTGCCTGCAATTGTACCTATAAAGAACTCATATCCTGATATGTTAATTTCCCCCTGGGGGCTCATTGATGCTAGTATCGGCGCCTGTTCCATTGCCATGGCTGTTACTATCCCTATTCTGGGCGTAGCTAGTACATTAGTCAGGTTAATCCCTTGTGAATATGTTACATTCATATGTTGCACTAGATAATTTGCAAGTGTTTTATATTCCGCTTCACTGTTAACAGCCTGCGTATATTCATTTTTGTAAGAAGATATTTGTCCTGAATAGTAAAATATGAATCCACCGCTCACTACAATGCCTACAATGATAGCTACTACTACATATCCAATTACTGTTTTTGAATTCAAAGTAAATAATTTTCTTGAAGGAAAATTTAAGCTTTTTGCTAATATT
>JARVJW010000186.1 GCA_029775955.1 Nitrososphaeria archaeon
GACATATCAATGGGCATGACAACACTTGATGACAAACACTATAAATCAGGTGATGACAGAAATAGTTGACATAAGTGTCAAGTTGAGCTACAAGCTAGGAAAAAGCTATATATTTAAAAATTGGAATGCGATTGTAAAATGTTCGATATTCATAATAAAAAAAGGTTTGTCAGGTGAAATAAATGGAAAAAAAGGTCAAAGTAAGTGTACTGGACAACCTAGATATTGATATTTTAAAATTATTAGAGGAAGATTGTACACTAACATATCAAGATATAGCGGGCAAACTAAACAGGAGTTTATGGACTGTTAGGGATAGAATTACATTACTGAAAAATCGTGGTGTGATTAAAAAATGTAAAGGGATACTGGATTATAGCTTAATGGGCTATGATTGTAAAGCAATATTACTATGTAACATTCCGCCAAATCATATTGAAGAGGCAATCCAGTTTATGAAAACTCAAGAGGAAATTAAGGGCATAACTATTATTACTGGAGATACAAGATTTATTATTACCATAATTGGTAAAAAATGCAATGACATCAGAAATTACATAAAAAGATACATTACCAAGTTTGAGATATATAATACTGAGCTAAACATAGTGTTAGAGGAACCGCTATAATATATAGCAAATTTTTGATTGTTTTACATTTAAAACACAATTTTTTGTAAATAATTTTTAAATGTATAAATCAACATCCTTCGTCTTTATGATTAATGGTACAAAGTTAGTTAAATTAAGAGATCATCTGGACAAATTTTTAGCAGTATACGTGGTTATAGCGATAGTAATAGGGCTACTTGCAGGATTGCGGGCAGGTTCGTGGGTGCCCGCGCATAAAGCTTTCTTAAGTATGTTAGAGCTAGTTGCTATCATTATAATGATATTTCCCATGATGGTGATGTTAAACTTTAATGGGCTTGCAAAAGGATTTAAATCCTGGAAAATGCTCATAATAGTACTTTTAATGAACTTTGGTTGGGGACCTTTATTTGCCATAATTTTAGGAGACATATTCTTGACCAATCCATTATTGAGACTTGGTGTATTTCTGGCTTGGCTAGTACCATGTTCTTCCATGTCTATAGGTTATGTGGGTTTAATGCGCGGAAACATAGAGGCTGCAACAGCGATGGTTGCAATAACATTTATTCTAGCTATACCAATAATTCCAATTTTAGCTGACTGGTATGGTTCTGCATATCATGTAAGCGTTCCTATGATGTTACTGATCACTACTATCATAGAGATCATAATAATACCAATGATTGTGGGGCTGATAACGCATAGTGCTTTGTTAAAAAAGTTGGGTCAAGCAAAGTTCAAGCAATATTCCCCGATCTTTCCGTCAGTGACAATGATCGGAATGTTCTTGATAGTATTTGTCATTTTCTTTTCAAATGCGAGACTAATGGAAGCGTATATAAGTTCAGTAATTGATATCTTTTACATTGCTATAATTTTTGGAACTATATCGCTTCTGTTTATGACTTTTTTTCTAAAAGCTCTCAAATTCGATTTCTGGGATGCTATGGCTGCTACGTTTCCCAGCATTGGCAAAAATGAAGCCACGGCAATAGCCATCGCGGCTCTGGCTTTTTCACCATTGGTTGTCATTGCACCATCCGTGTTTCCAGTATTTCAAATCATATTTTTGGTTACTTACATAAAATTAAGACCCAAAATTGCACATTTATATGGCATCAAAACAAAGGATGTAACCTTTAAGGAATATATGGAAGAATCAGAAACTGCACAAAATGGAGGTGAATAAAATGAAAAATGTTTTAATTCCAGTAGATTTTTCAAAAGACACTGCTGAATTTGTAAAAAAAGGAATTGCATTATTTTCAGACTTGGAAACAATAAATTTCCTATATGTTGTGTCATTGAGCATCAAAGAGCTGCAAGAATACGTAAATTCAGAATCTGTCTCTTTAGCAAAATCCGTGGCAGAGAAGAAAATGACTGAATTTATAAAAGAGTTAAACCTTAATAAAAAGTATAAAGTAGAATATGCAATATCTGATGGAGATCCAGCAAGGGTGATCATAGATCTAGCAAATAATGGAAAATTTGATGCGATAATTATAGGACACAGGGGTTATTCATATATAGAAGATTTTTTCATAGGCAGTGTAACACTTAAAGTCATATCGAAAGTTAATATTCCTGTAATCGTCATAAAAAAATAAGTTCCGCAAGTAGTAATATTTTACATTTAACTAGAAGTTGTGTCAAATTGGAAAAATACAACTTAACCATTTAGCTCTCGCTAGGAAGCCTCATCGTGCACTGTCGCATGTGAGGACTACGCCAATTACCCATTTGGGGCCTTGCCCCATTATCATGTCATATGGTACCTTATTGGGGGATCCACCCTCATCTAAGATCAACGAGGCTTAACCGCTAAACTGTTGGTTGCAGCAATAATCCCCTAACTATAATTCCTTTCTATAAGGCCTTTGCTCCTTCAGGACCCAGTATCTTCATTTGCTAAAACAAGAGCAATGGACTTAGCTAGCCGATGATAGAACTTTGCTACCGCCATGTGCGCCCAGATAACCTGTAGCGCCCACCTCAGGTACCTGCTTCCTTATGCCACCATGGTACGTACTTCCACAAGAAGAATGTGTTGACGGTGATAATCCTACATAAGATACCAGATGATAGGAATCAGGGAACCTGCCTACTGTTAAAGGTGTGGGTTTTCCAGCTCACTGTTAAACGCCTTTAGCAGCGCTATAGTGTTTAAATGGAACGTGTAAAATACATTTAAAATTTTTAGGAAGTTTGCGTTAAATTATGGGTTCATAATTTGAATTTCACTTTTAATAAAAATGTGCAATCAGGCAATAAAATTAAGGATTTTATGTTATTATTCCAATACTTTTCTGCTAAGCTTTGGTTGAAATAGGCTCAATATTTCATGTCTTTCCTGTAGTACTCCTCGGCCTTTATCCTCTTGTTTTCCAGGTCGTAAGTGTAAACCTTTCCCTCCTCTTCATCGGTAGTCAACCTATGATGACCATCGCAAAACGGTTTGTTCTGAGATAGGCCACATCCACAAATGCGAATGGTATAGTTGAGCACCTTTTCATCAGAACTTAAATTACTGAAACCGGGTATATCGCCTAGCCTCACGGAATACGGTTCCTTTCTGCTATGAATTACTAATCTCATGTTCACTTTCTTTCAACGTTTCTAAATAAATATTGCTGAAATTTTTCTAGCCACAAAATCTGTTTTAACCTATATTAGTTAAACCTAAACCCAAATACTCCAGGTTTCTTCCTTTCACATAATTTTGTTTCAATATCTTATAGGTATTCTATATAGGCCCTTGATGTGCTTAAAGGGTACGCTAAATATCAGAAAGAGGATACAGTGAAGCCATCTAGACTACTTTAATGAGAATACATTCAATGGCAATATAACTTCGATGGAGAGTGAGAACTGGAGGTTAAAGTATTTAATAAGGTTGCCCTTCATAAGGACCGGCACAATGACATTTTTGAGGCAATAAGGGATTCCGTGTACACAATGAGAAGGGGAAAGCCGAGCCTGGCAAACAGAATTGGATTCTTCAGCTTTGGGTTAAGTTGTTCCATGACATTATAGGGGGCACAACCGAATAAACACATTTATAAAGGTATCACCTAGCAAAAAAATGATAAATGCTTATAACTGTGTTATAATTCAACAGACATTAGTGTAATATATAATTGGTTAACTTCACAGATACGCTGCTTTTCTCCGCGATAATGGGGCTTTCCATTTACCTTTCAATGCCTATAATCATGAGAAAGAATTTGGCACATACTAAAACAAAATTTCTAAATGCGATCGCCATAGGTATACTGATCTTCCTGATAGCGGATGTCTTTCTGGATGCGGCGCAGGTGCTCTATAACGGGACGCTCTATGGGTATGGGTCTTCGCCTGGCTACGACCTTATATTTGGAGTTTCAACAACCGTTGGATTTTTTATACTGCTTGAGGTGGGCCACCGGAGAAAGGGGCAGCTATCTCAGATTCAGTTGGCCCTGATAATCGCGCTCGGCATCGCCTTTCAAAATTTGACTGAAGGCCTGCTATTTGGCTCTGTTGACTCGACTATCGGCCTGACCGGTATCGCACTGGTCATACTTGTTGGATTTATTTTTCAGAACTTTACTGAAGGCTTTCCTATTGCATCACCATTTCTGGGGTCTACAGAAGGACGAGTGGGAGTTATGGCTGGAGCGCTGTTCATAGGGGGATTTCCCACGATAATAGGGGGGGCGCTCGGTTATTATTACAATTCCACAGTATTTGACCTTGTGTTCTTTGGGTTAGCAATTGGAACTATGCTCTATATTATATTACCTATGTTAAGGAACCTTCTAATTGACCCAAATAAAACAATGCTGAGCATCGCCTACGCCGGGGTTTTCATAGGTTTCATTCTAGGGTTTACTGTAAACCTTCTTTAGAAAGATGGTGTAGTAGGCGACCCGCCGGCAGGAATGGATCATGATTAGCATAGAAAGGCCTGAATCACTGCGACAGCTAATTACGTAAATGCAGCGCGATGCATCTAGTCCAGTTAGGAGGATGTAGTAAAGGAATGACAGCGCCGCTAACCATCTCGGGCCCTTGATTTACCTTGATTCGCGATAAAAATTTGTTAGAAGGAAAGCATTCTATTGAATCATCTTGGGTGACCAAGTTCCAACTGATGATCATCATGACCACGTGTTACTAGAATGGGATAAAATAATCTATACCTGAACCACATCCTGATTTATTCGCTGGACACGAGTGAACTACCCCGCCCTTGCGGACGGGGCCACGCCCGCTTGTTTGGAGCTTCAACGGCAATGCTTGCTTTCACGTACGCTTTATGTATTCGAGCATGCTAGAGGCATAATCCTCTGCGAGCGTCTCGCCTAGGTTCCCCAGGCAAAGCCCTTATTTGCAGCACCTACATCCCTATCAAATACTGAATGGCATGAAGGGCATACTACCATTTTATCCGATAGGTTCAGATGCTGCACTGTGCCACAATTCATGCATACGCCAGTTGTTCTTATGAACCTGCCTACTTCCAAAGAGTGCTTGCATTTAGGCAATTACGGAATCCTCCTATGGAAGTTTGCAGGATTCTCCTCCCGTAAAACCTTGACCAACTCTTATCATTTTGGTAAGCAACATATTCGTAATTTGTTGTTACATAATGCGCAAGTTTGTTGTTTATGTCTTTTGATTGTTCTGGTGCAGAAATTCGCCTTTTATCTTTTGTAATAATTTCGTGCCTCTTTTTGATCTTTTGTCATATTGGGATCTTGAAAAGGCTTTATAAAGCTTCTTTATCCTTTCGGGCATTGGTATAGCGTATTGCACCTTAATTCCGTTCGAAAATGTGACTTGGTTCGTTATGCCCAAGTCAATGCCTATTGCTCTGCCGTTATGCACTTTTTCCTCTTTTAGCAAGTATGCAACGACATGCATAATCACCGTTCCTCTCTATAAAGTAGCAA
>JARVJW010000173.1 GCA_029775955.1 Nitrososphaeria archaeon
GGAACAAATTCCTTAGTATGTGGGGAGTCGTGGGTTCCCCCCGAAAGGAGCCAAGCTCGATGAGTTCTCCGATGAACCCAGAGGAGGATAAGAGCGATGAGGCTCATGAACTGAGTATGGATTCCATGCATATCCATACTTAATTCAGAACCCTTTGTTTTGTTAGTTGGCAGTCCATCCCAAGCATGGCCTCACTACCTTGAAGATGACGAATCTGAGCTGCTAAATAAATGGGGTCCGGATAAGTAAATGCAGTCTGATGCAAGATATAATGAAAATAAAGGTGTACGTTGTTAATGTAGGAAAGGTGCAGAGCTGCAATCATGGACCAGCATGGGCACATAATAAATGAATTTAGCTCCGGCAGCATGGTATATCTTACCTGTATTCGCTATTCATTAATGATAGTTACGGGATCAACAGTCCAAATTGGATTAACATGCTAAGATGATGCACACCTGTGATGCTGGCTCATCCCTTGAAGGCATCTGCTGAAAAGCGACAAGGTTGACGCTAGCTAACTTTCTCAGGGCTTATACCAAAAATCTACGTTCCAGAGAAATAAGGTATCTAGTAAGGTACACTATTAAGGTATTGACCAATAACAGGGTGCAATTATAGATTAGTTTCATGACCTATTTGGAAATTGTTGAAGGAAGTGATGAATGGGCTTCCCCTATTGGGCAGGCTTGACAATTACCTGGCTTAGCCTAGGCAGATGGAAAGGGTTGACAGAGCATCAAGATGTCAGGCTTATGAGCCTAACTTAATGCATGCACAGCTCATCAGGCGGGTTCCAGAACTACAAGCTTGTATTTTGCTCTGCATCAATAAGGCACGATGCAGTACAATGGCCACATAAGTAGGGCTCCAGAATGCTCGGCAATTGTGGAATCAACAATATAAAATCATGATCCAATTCCTTCTACATAATCAGGAGCAGGAAAGGAGACCAAAAGGCAATAATAGCAGTTGCTAACAAGATGCTGAAGATAATATAATTCATGCTCACTTGAAAGAGTACGAATTAACTGACGGAAACCAAAAAGCTTAACAAGATAGCATACTGCTGGCAAAGGGCCAGGACAGCCTGTAGGGTGTCTATCATGGGTGATAAGCAAACAGCTTTTTATATTTTAATAATTAACTAGTTATATGAACTTTAAAGAATACCAAAAGTTAGCCCATCTGACAGCAGTTTATCCCACTTATTTAGCAAAATATTATTTAACTTTAGGGTTAACTGGTGAAGCCGGAGAAGTGGCCAACAAAATAAAAAAAGAAATAAGAGATAATGAACCAGTAAATGAAGAAGAAATTAAAAGTGAACTTGGCGATGTGCTCTGGTATTTATCAGAACTGGCACTTGCATATGGCTTTAACCTCGAGGAAATTGCAAAATCAAATATAAGAAAGCTTCAAGACAGAAAAAGTAGAGGAACACTGGGTGGAAGTGGTGATCATCGTTAAGTAGTATTTATTACCATTAAGACGTGCCTACCATCGCTAAGGCGTGTAGGCTTCCCTTCTTGCGAAGATATGCTGCGCGGCCATCTCCGGAGGGACCTTTTGGCATGGTCCGATGGATAGCAAACCATGGGAACCGCCTTTACGCATACCATCAGTCCGAGAGCCTTCCATCAAATTATTGTTCTCCAAAAATGTATATGTGCTTTTCGGTTCACTTGCTTTGTTGCATATATCAAAAAATAGTTAATTTGTTAATAGTTCCAAATTTTAATTAAAGAGATTATTTATTTTAAATCGGTAATCCTAATTTTTAAATAATTAGCCCAACTTTTGATATATGCAACAAAGCAGGTTCACTTTCATCTTACCCATAAATGGCGTGGGATTTCCCGCTCGCTTTGTTAAGGCCTGAAAAATGACCATAAAGTAACCGCAATACTGTTCAGAGACATGGCTAGTGCGGCAAATTGAGGCGGTAAGTAAAATATAGGATATAAAATGCCGGCAGCTATTGGAACTAGTATCGCATTATATCCAAAGGCCCAGGCTAAATTCTCCCTTATTCTGCTTTCCAACTTATAAGAGCCATCGATAATGAATTTTATGGCAATAAGTGAATTTGCTACTATATCTCCTGCCTGTTTACTAATATCAGATCCACTGCGCAAAGAAATACCAACATAAGCCTGTTTTATAGCAAGCGCATCGTTTACCCCATCCCCAATAAACATTGCATTTTCCCTTGATTTAACAAGTTCAGCTTTTTCTTGTGCAGTAAGCCCCTTTATCACCTTTACGCCAAGTTCCTTTCCCAGGTCATCAGCAAATGAACTGGAATCCCCAGTAGCTATTAATACATCGTAGTTCAGCTTAAGATCATCAATAAGCTCCTTTACTCCATCTCTGACCTCATCTTCAATTAAAAATGACGCCATTGGATTCCCATCAATGCATACAATTATGTCGCCATCCATCGTTTTATCGCAGTTTTTTTGGATAAAATCTTTTTTTCCAATCAGCAAACTGTGGCCTTCCACATTTCCCATTACCCCTTCCCCCATGAACTCTGTAAAATCACTTACATTCATTTCTACTTTAGAAAGGGATGATATTGCCCTGCCAACTGGATGTGAACTTAATCTTTCAAGCGCAGCAGCCATTGCAATTGCTGATTCATTAATGACCGTAACTGGAATTGCACGAAGCTCGCCGGTAGTAATTGTTCCAGTTTTATCAAATATTATAGATTTTACATGCTTGGCCTTCTCAAGGGCATCGCCATGTCTTACAATTACCCCCTTTTTTGACAACTTTCTTACCTGGACAAGTACAGCAAGGGGGGTAGCCAATCCCAGTGCACAGGGACAAGCTACAGCCAGCACAGCGATACTAAATAGAAGCGCTAAACTAAGAGGTACTATCATATACCATATAAAAAAAGTCAATATTGCAATTGCAATTATGGCTGGGGTAAAATATGTTATTATTCTATCAACGGTTCTTTTTATGCCAACTGATGCTGTGCCAGCGTCATTTACAGCCTTAACAAGTTGAGCTATGTATGTATTTTCCCGGCTTCTTGTGACGTAAATTTCAAGGTATCCGTTTACTAGATAAGAATCTGCAGTTACAGGGTCGCCCTTTTTCTTCTTGTTAGGCATTGATTCTCCTGTAAGTATTGATTCATCAATTTCCCCTGTGCCACCATAAACCACTCCATCAACAGGCAACACCTCCCCTGATTTTACAATTACAATGTCTCCAACGTTAACCTGATCGGCATCAACAGTTTCACCCGTGGAAAGCCTTGCAGTAAAGTGAGGCACATGCACATATGAAATCCTATATCTTAAATATGCATCTAGAGTCTTCCCCGCAAGCACGAACGTTACTAGAAGAGAAGCCGCGTCAAAGAAAACCACGCCTCCTTTAACTAAATTAATAGCGCTGTAAATCCATGCTGTACTAACCGAAAGGGAAACAAGCGTGTCCATATCTGTTGCCCTGTTCCTGAGTGCCCTATATGCCCCTCTAAAGTATCTGCGTCCAGAATAGATAATAACCGGAACTGAAAATATGAATGCATATATGTAATTTCCAGTATATTGATAAAAAAGAACAAGCGGGGTGAATAATGATGCCACAATTAGGGAATAGACCATTGAATTCATGTCCTTTTTAATTGCAGTAACTTCTGCCTTATCGCTGTTAAGCAATTTCGCACCATATTCACTTAGCATTCCAACGAGATCATTTGATGAAATTTCTTGAGGGTTTATCAACAGGCTCAGAATGCCAGTTGCAGAGTTCAAGTGTGAAGAGATTACACCCTCAGTTGTAACTGCACTTAATATTTTTGGAGATTCTTCTGGATTTGCGTTTACCCTTAGCCTTATTTCCTGGGTTTCAACATCATAACCGGCTTTCCTCACAGACTCTACGACTTCATTTAACCTAAAATCCCCTTGAACTTCCGCGTAACCAGTTGCCAGATTAACGGAAACCCCCTTAATCCCGTTTACCTTCTCTATGGATTTGGTAACTGTGTTGACGCATGTAGCGCAGTGCATGCCAACTATTCTTAGTTTTTCCCTTTTCTCACTCATTAATGCATTTCACGTGGCCCTGATTTCAGATAACCTTCTGGATCTTTATCAAATTCAATCTTGCAATTTGCTGCGCAAAAATAATAGACCTTGCCTTTGTAAAGGGTTTTGTACTGAGTTGATTCATCAACTTCCATTCCACATACTGGGTCTATTTTATTCATACCATTTGCAGTTCTGCAACATGTAAAGGGTTTTCTGTTTACAAATGTTAAGTTTTTTAGAATAAAGATAAATGATGGTTTATATTTAAATTTACTATGGAACTTGACAATCTTGACGTTACAATTGTTAATACTCTGATAAATGATGCGTGTAGTTCACTCAGGTCAATATCGAAAGTGACTGGGCTCAGCCCTCCAGCAGTTAGTTCCAGATTAAAGAAGTTGAAGGACGCTGGAATTATCAAAGGAACCACTGTTAAAATAGACAGGGAAAAATTAAGCGGTGGAGTTACAGCTGTTCTTTTGATAAAATGCGATTTATCTAGATTGAAATCAGTAGCAAATGAACTTTACACTTTTGATGACATTACTGAAGTTTACAGGCTGACTGGTTCATATAGCTTATTGGCGAAAGCCGAAACTGATGACTTTAATTCTATGAATGGTTTTGTTGAAAAGATAGGGCATATAGAGGGGGTAATCGACCTTAATCCCCTGCTAATTAATAAATACATAAAGCAAACGGAAAAGCCTTTCAACAAAATAAACGTTAATCTAAGATGTGAGTACTGCGGGAACATGATCTCTAGGAAGCCATTTACAATAAAATTCAGAGGTGTCACCAGGTTCATGTGCTGCCCAACTTGCGTGAGGGAATACCGAAAGGCCCATGGAATGTCAACTACTGACCACTAAAGGAGTTAGCTTGTTGCTGGCCTCCCAGTGGTATGGATTCACCGAGCTAACGATTGTCTTGTTGACAGCAGCACTCAGATTTACCTTCAATGTTCTTTGAAGCATTTAACTAAAAGCCACAGTTCAGGCAATTAAAAGACCTTTTCTGTTATTCTTATTGACATAACCACATCTGGAGCACTTTTGTGATGCATATCTTGTTCACAACAACACCTTTTTGTTCATGTCTTTGTATTTGATAAATTGTTCAAGCTCATATGGAGATCATGAACTGAGCTTGAACCTCCTTCCCTTATTTCTCATTTTCTTTGGAAACTTCAACATTCCACCATCAATACTGCAGGTTTGTAAAGATCAACATAAATTCACCGTTTTTGTTTTTATATTCATGCATTTTAGGTTTGTCTTTAAAGAGTTCAGGATTCTTCTTGTAAGATTTCATTGCCCTAAAGAACGAATTCCATGCCTCCTTTACCTTCTTCACAGTCCACTGTGCTGGCATTTCTGATGGTTGTTGGAATTATCAGATGAAATTTGGAA
>JARVJW010000145.1 GCA_029775955.1 Nitrososphaeria archaeon
CGATTCTAAGGTTATTGATCAGATTCAAAAGGGCTTGCTGGCGCTTACGAAAGAACAATGACTTACACGTTGTTACGTGCATAAGCATGGCAATAGGGATCAATTTAGGCAAAGGACGCGCTTTCAAATGGAATAAAGGTGTAACATATAATAGAATAAAAGGCCTTTAAAAATTGCTTTCAAGGTCAAAATACAGAGAAACAAAGATGGAAATCAAAATAAACGAAAAATTAGCATTATTATAAAGGAAAATTATGAATGTGTAGCTTATCGAAATGGCACAATTGGGAAGCCCTTTGGAAGAAGGGTCTACCAAGCGTCCATAAGTGGATTCCGCGGATCCTTAAAGGCAATGTCCATTCTGCAGTAAAGCTGAACCTATTTGATATGAAATTCATATGTCATTCATGCAATTCCCTGCCTGATGTTGCTTATGCCATACAGACGCTCGCAGAGGATACATTATGCTAAAATAAAGCGTATCCCATATGTGAACGCAAGCAATGCCTAAGCCACAAAGTTGCAGATGCAGTCCGCAAGGGCTAGGCAGTTCACCGTGACCAAGAAATGAAAATAGTAGAACTAAAAACAAGCTCCGTGTTGATTGAGTGCATGTAGCGACGGTATAAACAATAGATGTAGAAAATAATAAATCGTGATTATCAATTCTCGTGCGTGGTCTGTTTGGCAAAATTACCCACTTTTTCCCTCTTTAAGTATAAACCGTAGTATTTCCCTTTCGAGTATGGTTCCTACAAGCTTTTTCTTATCATCAACAACCGCCACCACCTGAGCATCACTCACCTTAAATATATTTAGAACATTTGCTGCAACTTCCCCTGTTTTAACAGTTGGTACCGGTAGCAGAAAGGTATCCCTGATCAGGGTATCACCCTGGCCAAAGGAAACTATTCTAAACAGGTCATGAACATTAGCAAAGCCTATCGGCTTGCCTTCAGCATCAATCACCACTAGCACCCTTGCGTTCAGGTCATTCGCTTTCCTTACAGCCTCCTCAGCTGATGCATCCCACTCCACCGCCACCGTCGGAAGCACCATGGAAAGCTCTTCTGCTGTCGTCTTTGACAGTTCAAAAGTTACAAATTTTGCAGATGGCAAGGATTTGGGGTTAACAAGAGGGGTTCTTCCTGTGAATCCTATGGGAGCCATTATGCTCAGCAGCATTATAGCAAGCATTGCAAATGAATATGTGCCTGAGCTAACTAACCCAAGTTGCAATGCCGTAAGTAAAATTGCACCATCAACACCTCCTTTATGCGATATTGCAAAGAAGTTTTTAATTAATCCAGAGTTTAGAAACTTGTTTGTGATTGTACTGGATAACAGTTTGACAAAAATTGAAAGAGCAAAGGCAATTAATCCCGTATACAGTAAAATTGGGCTTATTTTAACAAAATAAAGCCCAAGCCCCATGAAGAACATGGGTTCAAAAAAGCCATATGTCAATGCCCTGAGCTTTTCCAGAAGATATGCATTATCCGATATGTAATCTGAGGTAAATGTACCAAGAAAGAATGCTGCTATGGCAGAATTAAATCCCACAAGTTCAGCTATAAAGCCAAAAAGCAATATCATAGAAATTATTACAGTAAACAGTGCCTCCCACGTCCTGAATTTTGATTCAACAAATCTGAGAATTCTGCTTAGCGCATATTTACCAAAAAGTATGATTATTGTTAATGCAATGGCCAGTTTCAGGGTCCCGTACAGAACCGAACCTATGCTGGAAATGGCCCCTATAGCAAAAAAGGAGAATAAAACTACAGCAGAAATTTCAATGAATAGCACTTCAACTAACAGACTCCTGTTTTTTTCTGTCAAACTGCCAAATGAGATTTCTTGCAAGGTCCTTGAAAATGGTCCTGCGCTCACCATTCCCAAAGTGATGGATAAGATTGAGGAGGTTGTTGGTCCAAATCCAATTTTCAAAAAAATTACATATAATAAAGCATATGATATGATAAAACTAGCTATTCCAATTATCGCGGGCCTTCTGCGCTCTGCACTTCCTTTATTTTCTTCTACACCAGCCATAAAAAGGATAAACACGATTCCCAGGTCAATAAAATCGGAAACATAGGGTGAAGGGTAAAACAATCCAGTTATGCCTGGGCCAAATATTAAACCCATAAATATGGCGCCCACAAAAGGCGTTAGCTTTAGTGCTGAAAACCCTTCCTCGCCAAGCTTTCCAATTAATAGCAACATGCTCAATTCTAGTATTGCCAGAAGGGAAGCTGGCAGCATGCACAAAATAGAATTTCAAGAATATATTAATGTTGGTAGAGCGGGCCCGGTGGGATTCGGACCCACGACCCTCGGGTTAAAAGCCCGATGCTTTAGGCCTAATGACTGCCTGCCTGAGCTACGGGCCCGCTTTGAAAGTTTTCAAGAAGGGCACTTTTAACCTTATCGATTTTAATATTGTGTTGCATAACCTGATGTTCAATTTTATTAGATTTTATGATATGCAAATTGATAAACATTGATAGATGTGAGTTGTAATAAACTGATTAATTTAGTTAACGCATTTGTTACTTTGTTGCATTAATTAAAAGTTGGGCTAATTATTTAAAAATTAGGATGAATTGCCGATTTAAAATAAATAATTTCTTTAATTTAAATTTGGAACTATTAACAAATTAATTATTTTTTGATATATGCAACAAAGCAGATCACACGTAACCTTTTTTAACTGGCCATTATAAAATTATTATTATGGGAGGAAATAAGAAGAAAACAATGGCTTCAATGGAAAAGGAACAAACTAGGGAAGAGATAAGGAAACTTGGTGCTACAGAAAAGAAAAAAGAGAGACCTGAAGACAGAAATAAATCCAAATCTGAGTTTATGATGACTTTAAATGATTCAGAAGTGATGAGAGTAATCAAAGGGATGCCGTTTATAACTTCTTACCAGCTGTCCAAAGCCACTGGCGTAAAGATGAGCATTGCTAGGGTGCTTCTGGAACAGCTTAGAAAGAAAAATCTTTTAGAAACAAGTGGGGGTTATAGTGGCAGATATATTTATGTCCAGAAAGCAGCATAAATTTAATTATTTTATAACGCATAAACCTTTTTTCATAAGCACAAAAAACTTGGCTCGGAAAACAGTATTTTCTCTAAACATTTACTAATAAATGAACTGTTAAGAAAAATCAAGTCAAATAAGCGAAATTTTATACAGATAAATTTAAAAGCACTAATTTTATTACCTTCATCAAATATAGAAAATTGGAAAGAAGCAGTCTTCTCTATTATGAACAGAAAACAGCGTTTACAATTAATGCTTACAATGAACAAGCACTATACTATTTAGCTGAAAAGGTTGGCACGCCATACTATTTAATTGATGAACGAGCTCTGAGGGTCAATTATGAGAAACTGAAAAGCGCTTATTCGGGGTATAATGGAAGAACAATTATTGCTTACTCCATAAAGGCAAACTTTAATCCTTATATTTTGAATTTCTATTCAGGAATCGGGATAAACTTTGACGTCACATCTCCCGAAGAACTTTACTTTCTATTGAAATCAGGAGGAAATCCTGAAAAGGTAATTTACACAAGTGTTACAGAAGGATTGAATGAATATAAGGAGATTTTATCCAAGGGAGTCAAGAGAGTCATCATAAGTTCTTTAAACGGTTTAAACAATTTGATGAGCGCAGCCCACGAGCTTAACAAGGTGCCAGAAGTTGGGATAAGGATTAATCCAGAAGTGCAGGTTAAAGCGGAAGTAAAATCATCATTTAAAATAAGCAAGTTTGGTGTGCCTCTTACCGGTTCAAGCTCTGAAACAGCTATACAACTGCTCAAAATTATTAAAGAGAACAGCAATGTAACATTTGGAGGCTTTCACTTTCACCTTGGGTCACAGATAGAGAACCCTTCTGCATATGTTCAGGCATTTGACAAGCTTAGGGCATTTCTAAGGAAGGCAAAAAAGGAGACAAATTATGAACTAAAGTTTCTGGACATAGGCGGCGGTACACCGGTAAACTACGGAATTAAGGTACCTACACCTGACGAAATAGGCATGCAAAATGTTGGTAAAATTAATGAACTGGTAAATGAGACAGGTAAACAATTTGACCTGATTGTGGAAAGTGGTAGATTTTTATCTGCAGAATCAACAATGCTCGTGTCAAAAATAGTTAATTCCAAGTTTTATAATAATAGGAAAATAGTTTACTTGGATACTGGCTATCATCAGCTTCTAGATATAGCGCTTCTGCAGCAGATTTATCCAATGGAGGTTATTCCCTCAGATGATACTATAAGCTATCAGGAGGAAAAGCCACTTGTAGTCGGAAGATTGTGTGATTCAATGGACATTTTCCAGGTAGGGCCCGAATCGAAGCTTGCAGATGCTGATATAGGAAAATTGATTGCTATAAAAAACGTCGGGGCATATTCAATAGTGTTTAACATGCCATTTCACAGTCAAGTAAAGCCAGCCGTAATTTACAGGGGTGAAAATGGAGAGTATTTCCTTGCGCGCAAAAAACAAACTATTGAGGACCTTTATGAAGAAGAGGGCGGTTCTCTACTAAATAACGAAGTTAGATTAACATAGAAAGCTTATCTGATGCTTTTTTTATAATGCTTAAGACGTCCTTACTGTCCTTTTCCAAGGATAAACCTAGTTTCATTCTTTGGTTCAGCATAGTAAGTTTATCGTTTGGAAATTGGGAAAGTTTATGATACAGGTAAGCGCTTGCCTCAACTTGCCTATTTTCAGCCATGAAATGATCGATTTTTTCTGAAAATACAGTAGAATCTGCAGGTCCAAGTTCCTTTAACACTAGGTTTGCCCTTACCTTCAACAGGGAGCCCAGATTTTCATCTAGCTTTGCAACTTCTATCGCAAAAGATAATTCTGGATTGTTAAGTTCAGAAATCTGCTTGAATATGTGAGAAGGGGCTGGTTCGGTTTTATTTATAAGCAGCAGCGCATCAACAACGTTCATTATAGACGCTTTTAGAAATGCGTTTCCCCCATTTTTTGAAAGAAGGTAATTTTCCATGGCCTTTTTCAGCGCATCAAGAGCTTTCTTCCTATAATATTTTATTGGATCATGTTCAACTACATATTGATAATCAAAGCTGGATGCATGTATAAGAACTGTATTTTTTTTAAGGAATTCCCTATGGGAATTTATAGGAATTACTATTACATTTTCCTTAAAGTTAAGTATCATTTTTACTATTCCCTTGCCCGGGTAAACTGCAATATCGTAGTAGCAAGATTTATCCCCTAAACCTAGAGCCATGCAGCCAACAAGGAATACCGTCCTGTCATTGTACATATTGCTGAGTAGATCTAATGTTTCTTGGCTGAGCATAGCGTCGTATTGCAATTTTCAACATAATAAAAATAGTGCTTGAG
>JARVJW010000065.1 GCA_029775955.1 Nitrososphaeria archaeon
ATACTTAATTCAGAACCCTTTCTTATAATGCTCAGTTCATGCCCTCGTTTATCATTTTCCCTTCTCTTGAGCGGCCTATTGATATCATATTATGTGCCGTGATGTTCAATGCTCTCACCGTCTGAACATTTGTTTATATATGATTCATAGATAACGGAAATATTAATGCCATGCTCTTCTGCCTTGTATCTTACCTGAGCGGTTGCCTATCTGTCCACACCTTGAACATTCCTTCGATGTGTGATATGGATCAACAACTAGTATTCCAAGTAGTCTGGCTTCTATCATCTGCTCTATAATTACCAGCTATTCAAGGGATACCTGAAATTTCTGCTAGATTTTGCATTTCTTATCCACTGCAGATATTCAAGCTTAATTCCCATTCTGTTTCGCTTCCTCTGATACCTTGTGGTTTAAATCCCTTTCAATATTTCTCTCCCTGCTTTTTTGACCTTCCTGTATTTCGCTTTTTTCTTATATGAATATGTTCTGCTTACAAGTTTTAGGGCTTGGCTATAACAGTAATGTGCCCGGTCGTGTTTCTATCAATTCCTAAATGTAAAATAGGTTCAATCAAGTTTTCCTCTGGGACAGATGAAATACATGTATATTCCTTGTCAACCTGATTTATTTTCAGGAAATCGTTTTTGAAGTTTTAGGGACGGTATCACAATCTTCATAGATGAACTTTATTCCTTGAGCCGGAAATGGTTCACACTATACTTTCCTGTTTCTTACATACTTCCTTAATATCTGGTTAGATATAACTCAGTCCAAATTGTTTCACATCAGCTGAATATGTTGAGCAATATGGCATATTCTGCTATCTTCCATGCAAGTTCAATCAAGAAATTACGGTTATGTTTTTTATGTTAATATCATGCTTTTTTCTGCTACTCAATGTATTACAATTTCAATATAATTGTATAAATATATTGTATCCACATCTCAAGCTCAGTTTTCTTGATCAAACATTTTGTAAGATTTGCATATCATACTAATCATGGAGAACTTCATATTCAGGTAAATGGTGACGTCTGCATTGAGCTGCCTGTCTAGAGGTAGCCTACGGTAACACATCTAAACATACTATATGTTAATACACCCACATCTGAGCACCGTTTAAATGCGTACTATAGTGACAAGATGCCGCCATTAACAACCTTATTGCCCTCCAATTAGTGCGCACTATTTCGTATTTTTAATTTCCAATACATTCATTCTTTTCTCAGTATTCCAAATCCATTTATTTTAAAGCTGTTGACTACAACATTAATATTATCATAATGTATTTTCATAATCTTCCATGTCAGATTCCCTTAGCTCCCACGGAAACACGACCCAGTAATTAACTTCTTTTACATAAAAATTCGGCTTTACTTTAGCCCAAGGTTTAACAAATAATGACGCTATCTGCACCCCAGCAGCGCCCCTATTTCTGATCAAGTGATCTGATACCAGTAGTAAAGTATCACCTGTATCTACTGTGTCATCTACCACTAATACATTTCTTCCACGCACATCAACATAGAGCACATCAAAAATTTTTGCTGGAATTTTTAAGCCTGGGCCTTTGTATGATTTTATGTTCATAAAATCAAGAGGAACCGAAAGCCTGTCAGCAATTACCATTGATATAGGTAGGCCGCCCCTGGCAATTCCAATAACTACATCAAATGATGAGCCAGATGCCCTGACCTTTTTAACAAGTTCAAGTGTAAGGCGGCCTAACTCATTCCATGATACAAGCCGCTTCTCCATTTTTAATCTTATTTTTGCTCTAATTTAAATATTACTTATAATTTGCTTTGTTGCATATATCAAAAAATAGTTAATTTGTTAATAATTTCAAATTTAAATTAAAGGAATTATTTATTTTAAATTGGTAATTTATCCTAATTTTTAAATAATTAGCCCAACTTTTAATTAATACAACAAAGCATTATAATTTAAATTGATGATGCCTTTATAATTATGTTCATGAATTTATAGCAATAATTTATTAGTAATAATTTATAATGTATATAATTGAGCACGATTATAAAAGGCATCACCAATAGAGTATATAAATGTTTAAATAAACGATAAAGAAAAAATTGTAGATTTGGTAAAGATAGAATCAGAAGCAAACTTGGATAGTTTCAGGGAATTCCTGATATTGAGTACTTGCAGGTCTTTTATACCAATTGAACTGAAGAAAGATCCAAATGTATTTCCTGAGAGAGAAAAGGGTCCGGGGCCAATATATGTGGAAGCTGAAGATAAAGTTACGGTGCAAAAAATGGGAGAAATTACCTTTGTTAAGGTAAATAATGCGCTGGGGGTAATTTATGAATCAAAAAGTGGAAACACTAAGCTAAAATGGCGGCAAATTAGGGGAAAAATTGGAAAAGTAACTGGAACCGCATCGGGAAATTCTGTTACAAATCTAATAATTGCTAGTGTAATAAGTAAGCCATACATAGAAAAGATTTTAAAGGAAGAACAAAAGAATTCTTAAAATGGTATTTCCTATACTGATGATTCCGGGACCGACAAACCTCAGCGACCAAGTGCTAAGGGTAATGTCTGATCCTATGTTGGGTCACACAAGCCCTCAATTTTATGAAGATTATAAGGAAGCCCAAATGCTTTCTGCAAAGCTCTTTGGTTCTGAAGAAGATAAAACAGTACTCTTTAGCGGCTCGGGCACATTTGGTATAGAAGCAGGAATATCGACGTTCCTAAAAGATGGCGATAAAGTGCTTTCCCTTGTCAATGGGTATTTTGGCGACAGATTTGCAAAGATAGCTGAAATATATGGAATAAAAGTAAAGACAGTTTCTTTTCCGGATGGCATGGCAGCAGATCCTGATACACTGAAAAGGGAACTCCAAATGGAAAAGTATGATGCAGTATCAATGACACATATAGACACAAGCACTGGTGTTATGAACGACATAATTTCATTAGGAAACATTGCAAAGGAATATGGGGCGTATGTATTTGTGGACCTTGTATCAAGCCTGGGAGGGTCAAAATTTAGATTTGATGATGGGCCATTTGATTATGCATATTCTGCTTCTCAAAAGTGCATTGCAGCACCGCCAGGGGCCTCACTTATTGCAATTTCTGACGATTTACTTAAAAGATCCCATGATTTTAAACCTAAATCGTATTATTTTAACCTTAAAATGTGGCTAGATGTAATGAAGGATCCAAAAATTTACTTAACCACCCCAACTATTCCAGTAATAAGGGCACTGAAAGTAGCGCTAAAGGAACTTTTTGAAGAGGGACTTGAAGCTAGGATCAGAAGGCATGAAGAAATGGGAAAACTTGCTTGGGATTTTGCTATATCAATGGGCTGGAAGCCTGTTTCTAATAAACCCTCTTCAACTGTCATCGCAATAGATCTAGCACTCCCGATTTCGGCGGCTGTAAAGGATTATATGCTTAATAAAAAGAACATACTTATAGCAACTGGTATCGGGCCTAATGCAGGCAACATAATAAGAGTAGGTTATATGGGCAATACAAGCAAGCAGTTGCTTTTAAACACTCTTAAAGGGATTGAAGAAGCAGTTATTGCAGTTAAGAGTTCGAAACAGTTGCACTAATCCCTCCAAGCAAACATAACCGATATACATCTTTATAATCAAATATAGTTGATATATTATAGAAAGCTTTGTACAATAAGTGTACACTTGATCACGTTGAGGATTAAGCAGGGTAAGATAAAATGTATAAGGTTTTTTAACAGGTACGATACATAAAAGTTAAAGGATAATAGAAAAAGACAGATTTGAAGCTGTAAGGGTTTTGTTGACAAACCAGAAGAGTGATTTAATGACGCAAATCAAAAGGCTTATGGTTGTCGCAAAAGGGGGCAATGGTGTTCTCCGATGTCAGGAACAATTTTCAGCGATGGCTTCACCGAGGTCATGAAACTTGTGGAGAAAAACAAGGTGTCAACGCACTAATACATAGCTCACTATGGAAGGAAAATATCCTTACTGGTTCAAAAAACAGAAAAAAGGTGTAAAATTTGTGGGAATAGGGGGGGCATAAGGCTGTTCTGTCGAAGTTATTCAATTCAAAGTGAGGGGTAGTAACAATACAACAGAAAGAGATTACAGCACGTGGACACTCGTTATGCTCACCGCAAAGACGGTTCGCGCTTATGTAGTGAGTGAACCTGCCTTTTGACGTCTTGATCCAAAGAAGATGAAAAACATGGAAGGAGGTTCAAGCTCAGTCTCCTCAAGCAATTTATAAAATACAAGGCCATGGGCAAAACAGTGTTGTTTATGAACAAGATATACGCGCAAATACTCAAAATGCGGTTATGCCAATAAGAAAAACAGAAAAGACCTTTTAATTGCCTGAACTGTGGCTTTCAGTTAAATGCCTCAAGGAACATTGAAGGTAAATCTGAGTGCTGCCAACCAGCAAATCGTTAACTCTGGCCTATTAGAAGGCCAGCAACAAAGGTGTTAATAGTTGACGAGAAACTATTATGTTGCATAAACTAAAAGTTCAGTTAATTATTACAAAATTATGAATAATTAATTTATTATTTTAAATAAAACTTGAATTAGAAACTATCAATAAATTAGCTATTATTTAATTTGTGCAACAGATTAGAAACTACTGCTTTGTTGCATTAATTGTACCAGACGGCCAAATTTATTTGGTATTTTAATTTTAATGCCACAAATTTACATACCTTGGCAGATAGGGATGAGTATAATGAAAAGCTTGTAAACATTTGATGTGTTTGTTAATGCTGACCTTCTGATTAACTGGGCTGAAGAGGATGAATGAAGGAAAGAGGGGAAAGCCCTATGCCTACTCTGATGCACTGATGCTACTGGCCGTAAAGGATTGGACCTCAGGCAGACCGAGGGCTAAGATATTTGATGGATATGGGGAGCCAGGACAGTAAAGGAGCTGAAGGTTCCGCTTGGAGTATAACAAGGATAATCCTGTTGACATAGCAGTTGACTCGTCAAGATATTCAATAGGGGTGAATGGGTAAAGTGAGGAGGGGATGGGTAAAGCTGCACATTTCATGTGATATAGCTAATCACCTCAGCGTGGAGGTAACAGATGAACATACGGCTGACGGGAAGGAGTTCAGCAAGCTTGTTAACAGTGCAATGGATACTGTTGGCAAAGGTGTTCGGTGATTCGGCCTATGACTCCAGGGATAACTTCAACTCAGTACGGGCCATGGGCGCAGAGCCTGTAATAAAGCCCAACTCCACTGGAAAATCTAAGGGTTAGGTCAAAGGTGGTTAGGGAGTTCCTTAATGATCCTAATGGAAGCATAGATACGGACAGAGGTGGAAGCGGTGTTCTCTTCGTTAATGCTAGGAGAGTACGTATCATCAGCGCTTGATGCAGGAATATTCAA
>JARVJW010000010.1 GCA_029775955.1 Nitrososphaeria archaeon
CTTGTCTCCCTGCCTTTCTCCCGTATCCTGCTGTTCTTTTCCGCACTAACCATATTATTTACCTTGATCTTCAACATACTTTTTTAACACATCAAGTGTTACTTGTCCTATTATAGCTGTATGATTATAAATACTTTTGCTCGCTTTCATCCAAGTCAAGGGGACTTCCCGCTCGCTGAGTTAAAAGTTTTTACACACTCTATTGAAGGCAATCATAAAAGGCATTAAATAATTAGCTATATTTCTCAGATATAGCAGTAAAATCTTCCTGTGAAAGCCTCCAACCCATGGCTCCCAAGTTTTCCTTTATATGGTCTATTTTTTCAGATTTAGGAATTGGTATTGCGCCATTTGATAATAACCAGTTCAATGCAATTTGGGCAGCTGTTTTACTATATTTTTTTCCTACTTCGCTTAGAAAGTTTTCCCTAAGCACTAAACCTTTTTCCAAAGGTGTATATGCTATGAGAGCAATATTATCCCTTTTGCAATAGGGCAAAAGAAGTTTTTCCGGTTCCCTGTAAAGCAAATTATATTTTACCTCGTCGGCTACCAGGTCGCTGCGAGGCATTTCTTCTCTAGCCCTTTTTAGCAACTCAACATCAAAGTTACTTACGCCAGCATACCTTATTTTTCCATCATCTATCAGTTTTTGCATTGCAGAAAGAGATTCTCTTAGTGGAATTTGATCATTTGGCCAGTGTATTAGATAAAGGTCGATATAGGATAGGTTTAACCTTTTTAACGAATCTTCAGCCGCTTTTATGACTTGCTCTCTTTTCAGATGTGTGTACCACACTTTGCTTATTATGAAAATTTTTTCCCTTTCAACTTTATTTATCGCTTTACCAACAAGCTCCTCTGTATGGCCTTGGGCATAAAATTCCGCCGTATCTAGCAAGTTTAGGCCGTTATTGATGGCAAACTTTATAGCGCTTATTATTTCAGTGTCTCTTGAGCTGTCGGCATAAGTTTTACCGCCCATGCCCCAGGTTCCCAACCCAATAGGTATTACTCTGTCTTTTCCAATTAATTTAAAATCATGCACGATTTAATTGTGTTATACTTAATTTAAAACCATAACTCTGATTGTGCGCCAACAAATCCATTTAGCAGCGAACTGCCCACCCTTGCGAACGGGCTCTATCACGTTTGCAACTTCTCGTCTCATAGGCAATGCTTGAGATCACATGGAGTATGCACTTTATTCAGCAAGCTATATCCTCTGCGAGCTTCTCGCCCAGGTCCCCAACCTTCCTTCCTTACCTTTAAAGCATTGCACGAGGGGCAACTCCCTTCTGATAGTTTCACTGAAGAATGGCAGTTGTTTTTACGAATCTACCCACTTAAGTGCTCACCTTTAGGCGATTGCTGAATCTGGAAGTTTCATTTATTATCTTTCCAAAAAGCTTTGACCAGATGCTATGTTGTCATTCGGTAAGTGATGTATTCATAATTTTCTGTAGTAGCTTGCAAGTTTTTTTATATCTTGATTGGCCAATGTGTAAATTTCCTATTTATTTTCTTCCTAAATTTCTATCAGCGGTTAACGGCCACAGAAATATAACGAATTGAACTAAAAAATCCCATAATGGCTAACATAATAATGTTTAGAGCCACTTCTGCAGCACTCAGAGCAGCAATAAATCGGCAATCAACTAAATCACAAATTAGCAGGAGCGAGAGAACTAGCACATATTGGCGCGCTCGGGATCACATCAAGCACCTGCAAAGAACAGGGGAAAGGTATTGCTTGAAAAATCTTGGAGAAAGGTCAGGAGGCAGACAGGACTTCGCCCACGAGCTCAAGATAACAAATTGATAGCATTTGAAGATTCAGTATATGACAAAAAAACATTCGCTCACATCGGCAATAATGGACTCATGCCAACTGCCTATCAGAAAGGCGCGGGCTGGTATCAATTCAGCAACATCTCGGAAATGCTCCAGATCTGGATCCTGATGAAAGACATATCTAGGCTAACATTCGAGTGCATGCAGATAGGGATTTAAATGCTGCCAGAAACATTCTACTATAGGTGAAACAGCACGTGCAGGAAGCCTCTACTGTGAAGCCAAAAGGCTTTGAACTAAATATCAGAGCTCTGGAAATAGGCTTAATAGTGCAAGCGTATTTTTGAAGGCAAATAGGGCGTGTTTTTTTAGATATGTTTTTATTTGATGTAAAACGGAACATCGAGTAAAATGGACCTAATTTGGACAACGGGAGGCCCGCAGGGAAGCGGGATTGATACCGCTGCGCATATATTCACAAGAGCTGTGGCAAAGGCAGGATATTACGTATATGGTGGCAGGGAGTACTTTTCAAATATAAAGGGGCGGCACAGCTATCTCACAATGAGGATAAGTGATGTGCCAGTTTATTCAATAATGGAAAAAAAGGATATACTTGTAAGTTATGATGCAGAAACAGTATTTTCTCATTTTCTGGATATTGCGGACACTGGAGTTCTTATATACAACGTAGATGAATCTGATTTTAAGCTAAGCAACATCCCCAGCATGGTTGACCCTCTAAAGATGAGAATAGCCAATTCGCTTGGCAAAGCAAGCTCAGATATAACCGTTAAGGTCGTTGTTGATTACTTAAATTCAAGGGGAGTAACCAGCTTTGGATACAGTGCAAATGATGCTGTAAGGGAGCTTGGAAGGCGGTTAAACGAATCGCAGCTGGGTAAAATCAGAATAATGATCAACACAATGGCAATTTCCTTATCTACATCTGTTTTAAAAATAGAAAAAGAACTCATATTAGAAGCAATTGAAGACACATTTGGCACTAGGTCATTGGCAGAAAATCAGCAGGCTGTAAACCTATCGTACGAAATAGCTTCCAATTGGACCTGGCGTGGAATTACGTTAAAGCGGATGCCAGTAAATGGGCACAGGGTATTGATAGATGGGCCAACGTCTATTGCCCTGGGAAAACTGTCGGGTGGGTTAACATTTCAGAGCTACTATCCAATATCGCCAGCCACTGATGAAAGTGTGTATCTGGAGGGCCATCCTACATTTGGAAGGGGCAACTCCGTAGAGGGAAATGTGGTTGTAGTGCAGACAGAAGACGAGATCTCTGCAATAGCAATGGCCAACGGTGCTTCATTGACGGGGGCAAGGTCAGCTACAGCTACTTCAGGACCTGGCTTTGATTTAATGACAGAGGGAATTGGATATGCAGGAATGGTTGAAATACCTGTTGTCATAACAGACTACATGAGAGGTGGGCCATCAACTGGATTGCCAACAAGAAATGCGCAGGCAGACCTTCTGCAGGCAGTATATGGCGGGCATGGGGAATTTCCAAGAATAGTGCTTGCTTCAGGGGACCATGTTGAAGCATTTTATGATGCAGCCAACGCATTTAACTATGCAGAGAGATATCAGTTGCCAGTGATCCATTTAGTTGACAAATCAATCATGAGCTCATATGCAGTAATTGATGAAACATTGATAGATAACAAAAAACTTCAAATAAACAGGGGAAAAATAGCAGTTGAAAAGGAAGATAATTACAAAAGATTTAAACTCACTGAAGATGGCGTTAGTCCGAGGTCATTCCTAGGGTCTCCCAACAGGTTCTGGTTGACAGGGGACGAACACAACGAACAGGGCCACATTTCAGATGATGCAGTTATGAGGACGGAAATGTATCTGAAAAGGATGAAGAAAATTGAGCTTGCGGAAAGTGAAATACCAGAAAGTGAGAAGTACATAACATATGGGAGTGGGTCATCAAGCAAAATCGTTGTGGGATGGGGCAGCACCAAATGGCCAATAATAGAAAGCATTAATAGGCTGCAAAGGGAGGGCAGCGAAATGGGATTCATCTATTTTAAAATGTTTTCACCCTTCCCTAAAGGCGTTAAGCGGTTGCTTGAAGGCAAGGAAATAATAAACATTGAATCAAATTACCTTGGGCAACTGGGAACGCTTCTTGGAAATGAAATATCAGCAACCCCATCATATAGCGCGCTAAAGGTAAATGGCAGAATGGTTTCTTCATCGGAGGTGTACACCGCCATCAAGCAAATTATTGAAAACGGTGAAAGAAAGGTGATTATGAATGGCACAGCATGAAAAGCTAAGCCTTGCAGATTTAAGAGTTAACGAATGGAATGACTGGTGCCCAGGTTGTGGAGATTTTGGAATACTTTCAGCAGTGCAGATGGCAATGGTGGAAACTGGGAAGGGCATAAATGACTTTGCAATATTTTCCGGGATAGGATGCTCAGGAAAGACATCAGACTACATCAATACGTTTGGCATACATAACCTTCATGGGCGGCCGATACCACACGCAATAGGTGCGAAACTTGCAAACCCCAATCTGGAAGTAATAGTAATAGGTGGAGATGGGGACCTCCTGAGCATAGGTGTAGGGCATTTTGTAAGTGCCGGAAGAAAAAATGTGGACATGACGGTCATTATAAATGACAACGGCGTTTACGGTCTGACAAAGGGGCAGGCCTCGCCAACGCTACCAAGAGGTACAAGGACAAAAGCGCTGCCTTTGCCCAATATAAATGACAGTCTCAACCCGTTGACACTTTCACTGGTATCAGGTTACACTTTTGTAGCTAGGGGATATGCATATGATATAAAGCACTTAAGTGGCATAATTTTAAGCGCAATAAAGCACAGGGGAAGCGCAGTCATTGACATTTTGCAGCCGTGCCCCACATATAACAATATAAATACAAAGGAATACTATGATAAAGCAGTATATAAAATGCAAGGGAACGGGTGGGACCCGGTAGTAAATGATGAGAGTGAAGAAAGGGCCAAATTCTTGGCCGCTATTGAAAAAAGTATTGAGTGGGGGGATAAAATACCAATAGGAATATTTTACCAGAATGAGCTTGTGCCAACATATGAAGAGCGCCTCGCTTCCAGGATAAAAACATATATGGATGCACCCCCAGCCAAACAGGAAATATCATATAACGGTGTATCTAACGCAGAAATCAAGCAGTTACTCCAGTCAAGAAGGGTAGTATAGGGCTAGCACAATAACGGCTAATTTATTGACAGTTTTGAATTCAAGTTTCATCTAAAATAAGGGATTAATTTTTCCCATTTTTTAACAGAACTTTTGATGTGCAGCATAGTATAGCTAAACTTTTAAAGCCAGCCCGATTTACTTATACTGCAAAAGCCCGGTCGTCTAGGGGCCAAGGATTTCGGGCTCTGGATCGCTCCTAGAGCAAGGGGAAACCCGGCGACGGCGGTTCGAATCCGCCCCGGGCTATATTTAACTCAGCGAGCGGGAAGTCCCCTTGACTTGGATGAAAGCGAGCAAAAGTATTTATAATCATACAGCTATAATAGGACAAGTAATGTGTTAAAAAAGCATGTTGAAGATCAAGGTAAATAATA
>JARVJW010000037.1 GCA_029775955.1 Nitrososphaeria archaeon
GGGGTTAGAAATAGCCACGATGATCTTTATAAGTAACTATAATATATATGAAGATAAATGAAATACTGAAGATGATAAAGCCATGAGCCATCCATGGAAATCCAGGGGGGATAAGAGGACAATTGTCAGACTCTATGAGCCACAAGAGGAAGTAATGAAGTACCTCACGGACATGCAGAACGCGATAAGGTATGCTATTGAAGTTGCCTATGAAATGGCTATACGCGATCACAATAGGATACCTTCGCCAATTGCATTGAGGTCAAGCCGTGGTTCGTGTCAAACTACGATTATGCGATTCACCACCTCGGCCCCGTGTGTGTTTCCGCCGTTGTCATGCTCCGGTCATACAAGAAGAACCATCATGGCTAGCTGAGGATACCTGTTGTGAAGAAGCTTGAAATGAGGATTGACGGCAAGCTGTTCAAGGTTGTAGGTGACAAAGTAACGCTCCAGCCCGGGCATTACGCTTACGTCCAAATAAGCACTGAGAACAAGCACTTCCTGGCATACAGCAAGGGCAAAGCTTCAGAGCTCTTGCTGACTGACAATTTTGTGTGCGTAACTTTCACCATATCGGAAAAGGAAAGGACCCTAGCTTCGTGGCGCAGGACTTCACGATAGATTCCACGTTTGCTGGGTGATGACAAGCCTGCGCCGGAAGGAACTTACACACAGAGCATTTCTGACATAGCGCACATACAGAACGACTTCTCCAGGAGGAGGAAGAGCCTGCAGAAGCACATACACAGAAGAAGTACAGGAAACTGCGCCAGGCCAGAGGCAGGCAGAAGAACCGTGTCAATGATGCCTTGCTACTGTGAAGGAAAACCCAGGCGTATCATTTGTCTTAGACTAGTGGAAACAACAGGAAGTTCAGGACAAAGTTGAACAAGTGGCCATACAGGCTTTACCAGAAAATGATTGAATACAAGTCCTCATTCAAGACCGTTTATGTTAACCCAAGAGGGACCTCCTCTGAGTGTCCTGTCTGTGGTGATAAGCTGACTGCTTGGGGGATATCGAAATGCGAAACCTGTGGCGTGGACTACGACAGGCTTGCCATAACCCTGCGTGGCCTGTGGCTACCCGTTTACCGTGAGTGCGGATGGCCTTCTTTGAAGGATGAATACCTGTACACCGGCCATGAGCCTAAAGTGGCCGGAGCGGGCTTGACTGAGAAGGTCAACGCTCCGAATGATGGTTATAAGAAATTATAACCTTTCAGAAACGGGAGTTTGGAGTGGACTCAACAAAACCGATAAACTACTATCACAATCGTTAGATGATATCGAGGTGAACTACCCACGGCTTAAGCCGTAGGCTTCTTTATAGGAACAAACTTGTTTATCTGCCTTCACAGGATGATATTTAAACCTTGGTCCCACCTTTATTCAACCCATAAATGGTGTGGGGTTTCTCGCTCACTTCCGCTAATTTATATGCCATAAGCAAGATCACCGGAAAACATTATGAAGAACGTGAAAAACATTGCTCCTAGTGAAGAATCTTTATGGCAACGGTGTTACCTTTGCTACGATATGCCATTCTCCTCTGATTCTCGCAAAGGCAGGCCTGATTGGTGGGGAAAATTACAAGATGTTTGAGCAAGAAAGCCACTGAGCTTGTGATGTGGATGAATTGTGATATGTTTATATATAATCAAAGGCTCGACATAAGGCGAAAATGGGAGGTATTCCACTTGCCTACGTTGAGCCGAGAAACACAAAGAATGCTCTCGGTGCGGAAGCGTAGGGACAAGGGAAGGAAAGAAATTCGTGTGCGCATCGTGTGCACACGTGACCATGCTGATGCCAATGCTTCATTCAATATAGCATTGCGTCCACCTTTAATGGGAAGTCAATTGCATGCAGATGCATGCAAGGGGAGCACTGATACCCCCAAAGAGGCAACTCCAAGAATGATGGAGACCTTAGAACCCTTTAGGGTAGAGAGTATGTCAGTGCACATCCATCAATGGAAAAGCAGCTTGCAAAGTATAATGTAGAACTAGTTCGGGATTCATATACAATAAGTAAGCGCATCATATCTGGCAAAACCCACTACCAAATAAATGAATTTTTGCCGCAGCTACTTAAAATTGTCAAATAGCAGTGAGGCTATCAGTTTGCTGAAAACGGTCTGTTTTGGCATAATGTATATAATTTTCTAATAAGCAAACTGGATGTTTTTGATCTGGGCAATATAATGAAAAAGTTAAAATTCTGCCAGTTATTACACTTACATATGGATGATAGTTGTACTATAAAGGAGATCCGGCAAATTAACATAAGTGACTATGAGCATATTGAATCAATAATGAAGGCTTTTTCAAATAAGATAAGGCTTGCAATACTTGATGCATTAGTAAAAAATGGCCAACTCTGCGCTTGTGAACTGGAAATCGCCACCAATTTGCCCCAACCTACCGTAACACTTAACCTTCACAGGCTATATTATGCTGGGATACTTAAAAAAATGGAAAAATCGAAGTATACATACTTTTCGATAAACGAAAAATTTTTGTCAATAATAAATAGCGTGCTAAGCATAAAAGGTTAAAATCTGAAACATTCCTATGAGTCAAGATTTGATTTTCATTTCAAGTTCTTGTGATATTTTTCCAGAGCTCACTAGGGAGCCCACAAATTGTTTAAGTTGAGTTGAATCCGGAAATGAAATTGCATTCCAGAGACATGCAACCCTGCAGTTGTCGCACCCAACCATGCAGTTATCCGGATAAAGGACGACGGCCTTTTTGGTATCCAGATTAAACCCAAAAACGTTCCTTTTTTCACCACATGTTACTACACATAGCCCACATCCAACACATTTATCTTCATCAATAATTGGGTGCCAGTCAATTTGGTTCCTGTTCATGCCATGCCACATAGAAAAGCTATTTTCTTGCAACTTCTAGTTCCTCCATAATAATGTGGTCAGGATGCGCCTTCAATCGAGCGTCAAGCTCTTTTCTTACTTCTGGAAATATCCTGTTTTCACGTATCAACCTTCCAATAAATTTCTTGGGGTCATCTTGAAACGTTATGGCATCCTCAGGGCATAGTTTACCGCATGTAGTGCATCCAAGAACACAACTTCCTGGATTTGCTGCTAAAGGGGCGTTTTTATCCGTTGACCACGTGAATACGTTGTTGCCGCAGGTCAGGAGACACATGCCACATCCATTACACGCATCATAATTTATTATTGGAAACCATTTGTATTTTAACCTTTCAACACCATGCCACATTTTGTTTGCCATAGCTCATATTCTAAAATTATAATATATAAATATAACTTTAACTTGGCTAAACATTAGTCATAATTTAAATAATTTTTCTATAAATTTATTATATTGCAATTTATATTGTTCTTTTTGTAGAACGCTTATAAATTCTTTTACTATTCATATCTTAATGAAAGTAATTGGGTTATTGGTAATAATCGTTCTGTTGTTTACTTTAAACTCAGTTCCAGCACAAGCCAATTCAACTTATGAATTTAGCGGGCAATTGACCCTTTTACCAAACTATTTTGGATATATACAATTACATTCCCTACACGGCCAAGAGATCATGATGCAACTTATGTCTAGCGTTCCGGTGAATGTGTACCTGATGACCCAAGCACAGTTCAATGCATTTAACACAACTGGGACTTCTGGGTCCCTGCGTTCAGCTTCTGGGACTTCTATCAGTGAAATTGCTATTGCCCCTGAGAGTGGGACCTACTATATTGTTATCGACAATAGCATATCATTCAGCGAGGCACAGGTTAGTTACGACTACTCATTGATACCTGTTGACATATTCACCCTACACAGTTCATCTCCTGCATCGGTGGGGATCGTAGATTATGGCATTGAAAACATATCAGGCACGCTAATCCCATATCAGGTATCTGCGACCGGGATAACAGGTTATGCCAAAATATATTCGATAAGCGCTTATAACAGCACACCCCCCGTTAACATATCTAAATATGGCGCCAGCTTGCAGCTGAACGTAATGCTACAGGTGAATAGCACAAGAGGACAATTTGTGTACTGGCTTCAGAACTTTGCTAATTTCCAGACAAATAATAGTACGGTTTCATTTGGTGACAATGTGTGGAATGCGTCAGCAATCAACTCGACCCTGGACTCTCAGCACATTAAGGGGAAGGGAGGCATAATAAGTGATGTTGCCCAAAGCACAACAGCTTACGCGTATGAAACCCCATTCAGTAAGTATCCGTTACCATTTGAATTTATTCTTTCAACATCTGAAACCAGCTCTTTAAACATTGTGACGATCCATTTTTCTTACCAAATAAATGGATATCCAAAGCAAATTTTTGATAATGTAATGATAGATGTACCAGGGCTTGATGGTGCTGCCATTGTAGTAAGTGGCTACGGTTATACGCCGCTGAACAACTATTATGACGCCGAGCTTGTCTTTGCTGGTCAGGGAAACGGGGAAATAACTACATTTAACAACATGAACACCACCCTGAACATGTTCTACACTCTCCCAAATGGCAGCACTATAGAGCCATATACTGTGTATACGTTTGGTAGCGATACTGGGGAATCCGCTTACAATCTGAGAACTACTAACTCAAACGGTACACCTGTTGTAATTCTTGGTAAGACTAATTTTACCCAGTATTACGTTACAAGAGACCTCCCTCTTCCCGTAATTGCAACCAACCAAACACAGGCAAATCAACAATCTTTTGTTTTGTTAAATTATTTACTGGGCTTTTTCATTTTTCTGATAGTGATAGTGATGATTATAGTCAAAAAGAGAAGATCTGCTCCCAGAGATCCATCTTCCACTGATGAGAATACTATAATACAATATTATAAAATATGAAACCTAATATTGTTGGTCTAATATCATGACATGATATTTAACGCTTTATTTATTCCCTGAGTGGTTGTAACTTTCTTGCATATCATTGTGCAAAAGCTTAACAGTTAAAAATATCCAAAGCTCTATGCAAATTATGCCAAATGATTCAGGTGTTGCACTTGAGGGCCACGTGAACTACCCACGGCTTTACAGTACCCATGTGAGCATCTTATAAATCTGCCTATTCACCTCCACATGAAGGAGGACTATGCTAGTTACCCTTTCGAGGTCTTACCCTAACTCATTATCATCGCCCTTCGGCACCTTGTTAAGAGACCCCCCACATATAAAACAACGAGGCTTACCCTCAATCCATGATATGCAGCCATCATCCCCTAACTATAATTCCTTTCTATAAGGCCGTTGCTCCTTCAGTACCCAGTATCTTCAGCAGCTTAGCTGAAGCTGCTACTACAGCGCTGGCCTTCTTCTTAGCGAGTTTACGATAGAACT
>JARVJW010000061.1 GCA_029775955.1 Nitrososphaeria archaeon
AGTCCCTCCTGGAGTACCTGCTGGAGTACAGTGGTATGCACTGCCTCCTGCACACGTGAAATATGGCCTTCACCATCCTTATGTACCTGCTCTCCCTTAGACCGTTATCGCCCTCTTCGTTATTCTCGTTTGTTATCATAAAGGGGATTAATCAGAGGGTGATAACAAATCCGATTCACAAAATAAGTTGACCGTCAGCTAAAATATTCTTGCCTCCCTCCCTACGAGCTAAATCCATCATATACGTCAAATACATGCGGAGGATTTCTACAGAGCCTTTAATAATGCTTTGTTGCATTAATTAAAAGTTGTGCTAATTATTTAAAAATTAGGATAAATTACCGATTTAAAATAAATAATCTCTTTAATTAAAATTTGGAACTATTAACAAATTAACTATTTTTTGATATACGCAACAAAGCATTTAATAAGCAAAGTTTTTAAATGTTAGCTTGTAAAAAGCTACAATGGCGATATTTAAAAAAGAAAGAAAGTATAATCAGAAAGTTGACCTCAATGAAGTTGTAAACAAGTTTGCAGGTTACCTGATGGCTGAAAAGTGGAAAGTACAACAAAATGTGCAAGGAGACAAGGGCGTTATACAGGCTCAGAAAGGTGGCATACTTAGGGACATAGTTGCTGCAGACAGGGCTCTTACCTTTACATTTGAAAACAGTGCAGATGGACTTAAGGTAACTACTGGGGTTGGAAAATGGATCCAAAACATAGGCGTGATGGTGGCAGAGGTTATCATACTCTCAGAGTTATTTATCGTGGTAGATGTTCCAGAAATGCTTTGGACAGAACACGTGGAATCAGGTTTATTAAAAAAGCTGGATCAAATAGTGAAGGAAAACACAGTATAGTTTTTATTTAAAAAATATATTTTTATTAATTTGCTAAATCCCCTGACACGATAGGGACTACAGGGCAATTATCCAAGAATGGGTAGAATTATACTGACATCCTACCCTTGAACAGTAGTTCAAAACTTTATGTGAGATAGCAACTAGTAATCATTAGACCTAACCACTATCCTACGGTCAAATGTTGGTACCTTTTATATGTTAAGGAGAGGCTCAATGAAATGTCTGACATATATGCAAGGGATAGTGATTCTGTCATCTGGGTCCTCATGACTGCATCAATGACTAGATGGCACGGCCTCTGGGTGCGGCCAGACAATCAGGAACAACCTCAAGGACCCTGGTGTACTTGAATGATGATGTAGTTAAAGATATAAAGAAGATGGGCACACTGAAGGAGACTCACGGTTGCCGTCGATTGGCATGACCTACAGAGACCCTCACGTGGAAGGCGTCGTAGGCACTAGGCCAAAGGATGGAACGCACTGGGCTTACCAGTACGGAAACGTTGTGATCAGTAAGCTAATCCTTGCAGTTACGCCCATAGGAAATGGGAAATCAAGGGCGCAACATCTCAAGCAGTTGTTTGCAATTGAGCTGGGTATAAAGGTTAACCTGCTGCTGCTAGCTACTTTTCGGCAGATGTAATCAATTACTTGAAGTCACTTGGCCTGAAGTTCATGATGAGGATGCCCAATGCAGTTATCGCCAGCGGGGATGACCATGTACATCACGGGGGCACAGGAGGAGTGATGATGAACAGGCCACATTCAGGGTAGTAGCACTTAACGGCCGGAACAGGATTGGGCACATAGAGCTCTTCATATTTGTCACAAACACGTACCTGAAGCAGGGAAAGCTGTTCAGGAACAGATGGGGCATTGAGACATCTTACAGGATGATCAACAAGTTCCTGGCTAACGTCAAAGCTGTACTTGGCAGTGCTCCTATATGTGGGTCAAGCTAAATAGCTTAGAAGATAGGGTCATAATTGATGCGCTCAAGCTGATCGTAATGATGTCATTGTTGATATTTTGGTTCATCCCCCATATAGTGGAGGAATGGAAGCCATGAGATGGGCAAATTTTGATTTACTGTGAGGCATGGGGCCTTCTTGCTCATTTCTGGTAAATAATTCTCTGTACAAAATATCAAATGTGCAGTGGTGTTAAATCCTGAAAGGATACTTAAGTGCAAAAATGAAATAAAGGAGAAAGCAAGGGTCTTGACAGCTAACCGCGCAAGCTATATAAAGGCGGTAAAAGATACATGAATGAAGGGGTATGTCCGGAGGAGGCACTTTTTCTGTCGTTCAAGGTCACTCTTCTGATCGTGAAGGCATAGGGAATGGGTTCCCGAACCTTGCACTCCCCCATGAGGCGGAGAACCTCCGATTCGGGAATACGACGTTGGTTTCCAGTAGCCCGTATGACCCTGAGCTTCCCGGTTCCATGCGTTGTAATGTAGTGAGGCCTAACCGTTGTGCCACTTCACCCGGTCGTAATACCGTTTCTGAAAGGTTATAATTTCTTATAACCCTCATTCGTGGCATTGACCTTCAAGCCAGCTCCGCCTACTAGGCTCATGGCCGGTGCACAGGTATTCATCCTTCAAAGAAGGCCATCCGCACTCACGGTAAACGGGTAGCCGCAGGCCACGTGGGGTTATGGCAAGTGAGGCCAGTCTGTCATAGTCCACGCCACAGGTTTCGCATTTCGATATCCCCAAGTTATCACCACAGACAGGACATTCTGAAGTTCCTTTTGGGTTCATATAAACGATCTTGAATGAGGACTTGTATTCAATCATCTTTTGGTAAAGCCTTTCATTTGTTCAACTTTGTCCTGAACTTCCTGTTGTTTCCATTTATTTCGTTCAAGTCTACAAAGACAAACGATGCGCCTGGGTTTTCCTTCACAGTAGCAAGGCATCATTGACACGGTTCTTTTGCCTACCTCTGGCCAGGCGCAGTTTCCTGTACTTCTTTTGCCTATTGTGCTTCTGCAGGCTCTTCCTCCTTGAGTCGTTCTGTATGTGCGCTGTGTCAGTTCCTTTCATCGTAGCCTGCCATCACCCAGCAAACGTGGAATCTATTGTGAAGTCCTGCGCCACAAAGCTAGGGTCATTTCCTATATGGTTAACACATACAAAATTATGTCTCTGAAGCTTTTACTGTACTAGTATTTGTTTTCAATGTTTATTTGGACGTAAGCGTAATGCCAGGGCTGGAGCGTTACTTTGTCACCTACAACAGCTCGCCGTCAATCCTCATTTCAAGCTTTTTCACAACAGGTATCCTCAGCTAGCCATGATTGTTTTTCTTATATTATCAGGCAACGGCGGAAACTGGGTTGATGTTGTGAATTGCATAATCGTAGTTTGACACAAACCACGGCTTGACCTCAATGCAATTGGCGAAGGTATCCTATTGCAATAATGTATAGCCAATTCATAGGCAACTTCAAGGGCGCGCCTTATCGCGCTCTGCATGTCCGTGAGGTACTTCCTCTTGTGGCTCGTAGCGCCTGACAATTGTCCCCCTGGATTTCCATGGATGGCTCATGGCTTTATCACCTTCAGTATTTCCTTTATCTTCATATATATTATAGCTCCTTATAAAGATCATCGTGGCTGTTTCTAACCCGGTGCAGAACTCCGGCCTGGTCTAAAGTTCGACCGACCGGGTTTTCTCCGCATGTACAGGAGCGTCGGGTCTCTTGCGTTGTTGTGGTGTATGAGGACCGTCTCATCCGTTTCGGGGTGGACTTGCTCCGCCACGTCTTAGCCACCTACAGTACCACCTTGGAGGTGTTGGAACCCAAGCCTGCAGAAACTCCGGAATATGAGTTAGCACAAAACCTCATCACATCCTTTTCAGCAAGGCTCTATTGGCTTCGTTCTTATAAAACGAAACAACTCCTCACCTACAACCGGAGGTGTTGAATAGTGCATGAGTGTATTTCGTGCCTACAAGGTTTAACTGGGCCCCACAGATGTCCAACGGACTACCTTTCTTCGCCATGCTGGAGTAGCCTGGCCACCGCTAAGGTGATTAGAGTGAATTTGGACATTAACCATCTTGCCAATTAAGTGATGGAATGATATTTGAGAATCAAAACTCAAGCATTTGCAACAGGAGGAATCGAGGAAACAGAAAGGAAGCAAGAACAAAGAAAAAACCCAGAGACGATTGTCACGTTGCCACGCGAAGGTGGCGGAACTCAAAAAGAGGTCTACGAGTTGTCAATCTATGAAGCAGGAACTTCTGACCGCTTGCGATGTAGATGATGTCAAAGCTATAATGGATTGTGCACATGAGTAGGAGAGGAAAACCAGCAAAACAGGATTGGATTCTTTGCAAGTTGCAGCATTATAAGAGGTAACTGCACAAACATATTTATTAATGTATTACCCTTTTATTCCCTTGACAAATCAAGGGGACTCTAGTGAACTACCCCGCCCCTGCGGACGGGGCCACGCCCGCTTGTTTGGAGCTTCAACGGCAATGCTTGCTTTCGCATGCGCTTTATGTATTCGAGCATGCTAGAGGCATAATCCTCTGCGAGCGTATCGCCTAGGTTCCCTAGGCAAAGCCCTTCTTGCTTATTTACAGCACCTACATCCCTATCAAATACTGAATGGCATGAAGGGCATACTACCATTCTATCTGATAGGTTCAGATGCTGCACTGTGCCACAATTCATGCATACGCCAGTTGTTTTTATGAACATGCCTACTTCCAAAGGAGTGCTTGCCTTTAGGCAATTGCGGAATCCTCCTATGGAAGTTTGGTATATCTTCCTTCCGTAAAACTTTGACCAACTCTTATCATTTTGGTAAGCAACATATTCATAATTTGACGTTACATAATGCGCAAGTTTGTTGTTTATGTCTTCTGATTGTCCTGGTGCAGAAATTCGCCTTTTATCTTTTGTAATAACTTTGTGCCTCTTTTTGACCTTTTGTCATATTGGGATCTTGCTTTGTAAAGCTTCTTTATCCTTTCAGACATTGGTATATTGCACCTTAATTCCATTTGAGAATCTGGTTCTTTATGCCCAGGTCAATGTCTATTGCTCTGCCGTTATGCACTTTTTCTTCTTTTGGCAGGTATGTAACGACATGCAAAAAGTAATCGTCATTTCTCTCTATAAAGTAGCAACCTCTGCGTTGCATGGCATTTGATCTATCCCGATTGCTTTGAAATCACCCAAGCCCTGTACTGTTTTATCCTTTATTTTATAGGTTATGCCGTATTGCATTAGGGGTATTGAATGCAGCGCCTTCCTGTATTTTATCTTTCCAATTTTTTTCCCTTTGCTTTCAATAAGGCTTTTGAGGTTGTTTTGCAACCTTTTTATCAGGTATTGTTTCATCTGTGATGACAATACAATCAGCTCCCTTTCTTCGAATTTATCGCCAACCTTTATGTTTACCTTTTTGTCTTTATAATCTTTATAAGAAACAGAATTCGATATG
>JARVJW010000067.1 GCA_029775955.1 Nitrososphaeria archaeon
CTTATGTATGTGTTCTGCCTCCTTTCCAAGTTTTAGGACTTTACTAGTATTTGGATTGGCTACGACAGCAATGTGCCCGGTTGCGTTTCTATCAACCCCTAAATATGAAAGGGGTTTGATCATGTTTTCCTCTGGGACGGTTATGAAATATATGCATATTCCTTGTCTATTTCAACCTGATTTATTTTCAGGGGTGCAGGATAGGTGCATCTTTGGAATCATGAAAACTTACTTGCATATTGATAACAACAGAGTGCAACAGATCCTCAAGGATGCCGGTTCGCAGTGAATTAGCCCATGAAGTGGGTATAAAAGTGAGCACTCCAGGAGCTGTGGCACGTTGATTAGCACAGACCCAAGGTTGAAGGGTTTGTGGCTAATTTCCTACGAGGATTATCCATCAAGGTTCATTGTATGGCATACACCAAAACCTCAGAATATTCAGGGAATACATTGATGGAAGCAATTAAGCATGGTTGGCCTGAGCAGATCCGACCATGGGACAACTTGAATAGGAAAGGGGATCAACCTAGTTAGTGAAGGAGCATTCAGTTTAGGAAGGGTTGGCCACCCTCATACAGGTTATTTGATATATTTGAAAGTCTTTCAATTCAGCAAATGAATTCATTAACAATGTCTCACATTGCCTTTGAAATTGGCAAGCAGTTACCGCAGGCTACCTGAAAGGGAGATAATGATGTCATCATTTCTTGAGGGGGTGGAATGATTTGCAGACAAAGCTTAGATAGTTTGGTTAATGTTTTTATAAAAGCGCGTTTAGAGCATATGCAATGAGCTCAAAAAAGAAAAAGACAGTTATGCCCATGTCCAGTGCAGGGCTGATGTCGTTTTATAATGCAGATGAGCCTGGGATAAAATTAAAGCCAGAGACCATAATGGGACTTACAATAGGATTTATTGTAATTTCTGTAATACTTTTAGTTTTAAAACCTTTATAGGCCTCGTAAATTGCAGAAAGTAAATCAGAATGTGGGTCACGCAATTAGAACTACGTTTAGATTGCCTACAAACCCATATATATTGCCAGTGTTCCACTTTGTGTTGCTATTTATTTTTCAATTACTTCTCCTGACATATATCCGTGGATCAGTTTATTTGATTCCGCTGTCATTTTCTTTTGCCATAATTTACATATTTGGGGCCAGAGCAATTGCCAGTAAAATTATTTCATATGCTACTTTGAGGAGGGTTGCTGCTACGCATTCGTTTTTTTTACTTCTTGCAATAATAGACCTTGTGATATTTAAAATTCTAAATTTAAATTATGTGTCATTTATCAGTTCGCTGGCTGTTGTTTTCAGCTTTTCGCTATTGGTTATTAGAGGCGAATTTTTTAGGACAGTTTACATTTCATTTATAATGTTATTAATTTATTTTGTAATTTTCTTACTTCCCTCCTGGCAAGTTTTGTTTTTAAATATAAATTTAACCGTGGTCATATTTTGGTTTGTTGTCACAATTATTTCACTATGGTTTTACGGAACAATGAATAAAATCACAAAGAAGTTGATAGGGGCTGATATGGTAGAAATAACGCAATCGGCTCTGGATGCATGGATGACTGGGTATTCAAAGGGGTTCGAGAATATTTTGGAACGAAATTCCACGGAAATAGTTGCTAGAACATATGTGTTTGATTTTTATTTTAAAGATAAATCCAAAGCGTGTTTGGTTATACCCCCTATTCATCCAGGACCCTTTAAATGGGTTGGGAGCAGTTCTTTGCCAGAAAAACTCAGTAAATTGATGTTTAAAAAAGGCTACATAAGCTGTGTCGTGTTCCATTCATTATCTAATCATGATATGAATTTACCTTCAAACACAGAGTTGGAGAAGTACCTTAAATATATTGGTGACGAACCAAGTTCCAAGCTACAGCTTACAAATTTGAGGGTGTTCAAAAATGAGGGTTTGTATTTTAGGTGCTTGGGGTTTGATTCTGACCAATCAACATTCGGAATAACTGTGCCTAAACAACCCATGGACGATTTTCCTTTCGGATTTACTTCAAAGGCCATCTTTGAATCTGATAAAGCTTGCAAGGAATTGGTATTGGTTGATGCTCATAATAGGCTTGCGACAAAATTTGGAGATATAAACTATGAAGAGGTATTTAAAGAATGCCACAGCTCAAAAAATGAAGGCGCATCAAGCCTATACGTTCAGGTTGAGCGCGTTGATGCTGAGATTCCTGAGATTGCAGGCGCTGGCATTTACAAACTTACTATTTCAGACCTTCATGAAACCGTTAAATTATTATACGCCGATTCTAATAACTCATTACCAGAAGCCACTGATACAATTGAAAAAGGGTTGGGAATGGTATTGGTTACAAGTGATACTCATCAAACATCAACTTTCATGAACCCAAAGGGGTATTGGGCATTTGGTGACTTGACTGATGCTAATCACCTTATAAAAATCCTTGGACAAAAGGCGACTGATAGTCTGTTGGAAGCTCAAGTATTTCTTAATGTTTGGAACACTAAAATCAAGGTGATGGGCTCAGACGGGGTTACTAAATTGAAAAACTCTATGAAATTGGCTATGGGCAGGTTCAGGGTTTATATGATAGCGCTTTTATGCATGTATCTTGTAAGTTTATTAATTAAATGATGTATTTATCATACCGGTAGGTGCATTCTATTCATCAAAAGTGAGCTGGAAATCCCTCTCTATGGGTTGGAAGCGAACTTAAGTAAAAAAATTAATGACAAAAGGGAATGGAACTAACAAGGGCATACAAATTTAGTATTTATCCCGATGCTAAAAGTCAGAAAGAGATAGAAATGCAGCTCAACTTCTCAAAGGATTTCCACAATAAACTTCTTGGCTATGCGTACAAAAAAGACAGAACATTTATACCAAAGTGCATTTAATGAGAAGGATATAATTTCAGAGAACAAGGTTTCCTGAAATATATTCTCAAACAAGATAGAAGACAGGGCAAAGTTGGCTTCCCAAGATTCAAGTCAATTATAGCATAGTTTACCCTCAGAATAACTGTTCATTTTCGATTTGAAAGGCCCACACGCTATGGGTTTCACGGATAGGCATGATGAAGATAGAATTGCGCAGGGAAATTGAAAGGCACTCACTATAAAGAGGCAACTCCAGAAGGCACAAATCCAGCAGGCATAGACATGGGTCTCAACAACTTCATTACGCTGTCAGACGGCAAAAGCCAAGGGGAGAGAAAGGAGGATTGCAAGGTGGCAAGAAGGGACAGAGGTTCAAAGGCAGAAAGCAAAAGGAATGGAACGATGTTACAAATCAATTCAACGACTTCCTGCAAAAACATGGAAAAGAACCACAGCACAAGCAATACAGAACGCTTCATTGAACAGGTTTACCCAAACGCTTTCATACGAGGCTGAAAGTGCTGTATGATAGTAAAGGTAGATGCAAGGAACACCTCAAAGGAGTGTAGTATTCAGGAGATCCACTTTCAGAAAGAATATACATTTGCAAAAGATGCGGTCTGCAAAAGGACAGGGATGTAAATGCAGCCATAAATATGCTCAAAAGCAGGGCTTGCCCGAATTTACGCTCAGGGAGATATTTGCCAATGCGTTCCAACAGGGAACGCAAGCAGTGTCGAGGAACTGAGAACATTGCGCAGGGGAAGCCCACATAGGTTGGATGTCACTAATCTATCCTAAACTGAAGTTCTGAGCTTTTTTGCCTAGTTTTTTATATAATGTTTATAAAGTTTAAGATAAACATTAAATTTTAATGGTAAAATTAGAATATGAAGATACATTTGTCAAAGTGGCTGGTATACTGGGAGACGATGATTATATCAGGGTAGCCCGTGCCCTATTGAATAATCCAGATGCAACGGATGAAGAAATTGCTAGCGCAACTGGATTAAAGATAAATAAAGTAAGAAAGGTGTTGTATGATTTGTTTGAGAGAGGACTAATAGCGGGTATTAAGGACAAGGACCCTAAAAAAGGCTGGTTTATGTACAGATGGAAAATACAACAAGATCAGGTTGAAGTCTTCCTTAACAAACAAAGATCGGTAATTTTAAGAAAATTACAGGAAAGGCTAGATTATGAACGGTCACATACATTTTACTGGTGTGGCACGCCCACGTGTAAAAAATATATTTTCGAAGAAGCGATAGAACTCTTTTTTGTGTGTCCCGAATGTGGTAACCCACTAAAGGAGGATGACAATAAAGGTCTTATAGAAGCTTTGGAATGGAAAATAAGGCAAATAGAACAGGAAAATGCAAAAAATAATAAAAGAGAAAATTTACTTTAACCGGTTGACCCAAGAATACTTGTTCCTTTCTTGTGTTCCAGCATTTCGTTTATATCAAATAAATGACCTATTGTGGCTGATTCCCCGCCCGCTTCCACAAACCTGATTGAAGCTAGGACCTTGGGTCCCATGCTTCCTGCCTTAAAATGACCTGCCTCATAATATTTCCTCATTTCCTCTACTGAAACTCGTTCTAATTTTTTCTGTTGTGGTGTACCATAGTTAAGGTATGCCCCATCAACGTCTGTGGCTATTATATATTTGCTAGCACCAAGTAATGTAGCCAGCCTCTGACCTGCAAGATCCTTGTCAATTACTGCCTCAACACCGCTAGCTACTCCATCTTTTTCTACTACTGGTATTCCGCCACCCCCGCTAGCTACTACTATGAAGCCTGCATCTACCAGCGTTTTTATAGCATATCTTTCAGCAATCAGTTTAGGATCTGGAGATGGCACAACTCTTCTGTACCCTCTTCCTGAATCTTCCTTTATGATCCAGTCTGGAAAAACCTGCTTGATCTTTTCTGAATCTTCCTTAGTATAAAATGGGCCAACTGGTTTGGTTGGATTTGAAAATGCAGTATCATTTTCATCTACTATTGTCCTTGTAATTATTGTGGCGACATATTTGTCTATTTTTCTGCTCTTAAGCTCATTTCTTAAGGCCTGCTGGATCATATAGCCTATAAATCCCTGCGTTTCTGAGCCTGCTACATCCATCGGAAAAGCCGGCACGTTATATACCTTTTCTCCTGCGTCATACCTTAACAGGGTAGTCCCTACCTGCGGCCCGTTGCCGTGGGTGATAACAACCTTGTAACCCCTTTCTACAACATCTGCTATCTTTTTTGTGGTTATTTTTGTATTCCCATATTGATCTTCAAAGGTTCCTTTCTGCCCTTTCTGAAGTAATGCATTACCTCCTAATGCAATCACAACAAGATTTTTTTCTGACATATTCTGTTCGTAAACCCCTTAACCTGGGTGTATATTAATTTTGTTAATGTGTCTGCTCTGTTGAACAAATATCCCTGAG
>JARVJW010000130.1 GCA_029775955.1 Nitrososphaeria archaeon
AACGAAATAATGGCCAAGGTGTTCACATATAATGTTGTGGAGGCGCTTCGAGGTGGTACAAGGGTAAGCTGGACAAAGGGACACGTGCTTTAATTAATTTGTCCATTGGCCGGGAATAATCAATTAATGCAACAAAGCAGATTATATGAAATATATTTTATGAATGACAGGGCAAGCGGTCTGATATATGGAATAACTCGAAATAATACTCCAAAAAATTTTGGACATGAAGTACACCTTACAGTTAGGGAGGGGGCCAAGGCTGTCGCTAAGGGGGACTTGATGCCCTAGAGAGAATAGAAAGGACTTCATTTAGAATATATAATGAAATAGATATTAAAGCGCCGATGGCTAGCGGGTCAGCAAAATTTGATGGTATGGTAATTGCTCCGTGCAGCATGAGGACTCTTGTATCCATAGCCAATGGATTTAAAAAAATCTGATCTCTCACGCCGCTCAGGTTCAACTTAAAGAGAATAAACGGTTAATATTATTGATAAGGAAAACCCCTGTGTCCATAATCCAATTATTAAATATGTTATAGTCGTCAATTAACGGGCAATAATAGCCCCTGCATCACCGGGATTTTATAGAAACCCTAAATCCGTAAATGACTTGGTTAACTTTCAAGTGGGTAAAGTTAGATCTTTCAGGCCTAAAAAATAATCTGATCAAAAGATGGAATGGCGATTAGCGCACTCAAAATTATTGGCAGAGTACCTAAATAACTATATTTGTAAATGCGATTTAATGGTAAAATCACAAAAAACACAAACCGATTTTAAGCAAAAATGGGTTAAAAACACGTAAATAATCATACGGGATGTTTTACGACACCAATATCCCGTCTGCAATTGATTAGTTACTGCGGTATCCATATTTATATTGCAAGTTTTTTGTTTATGAAATTTACAAACCTTAATTCCCTAATTTTTAGGTAATATATCAGCTCCGATCTTCTGGCAAGGTCTTCCACCTTTTTTGGTATCTAGCTCAGGCCTGTGCCGCCATCAGAATAGTTTATAAGGATTGATAAGCTCGTTTACGGATACTTCGCCAACAAGCCAGCTCTTCATGAGCGCGTTAAGCGCAGCATAACAGAGGTATAGTAAAATGAACGATATAAAGAAGTACCCCTCAGCGCGTAGTCGTCTGGCAGATAAGGCTTGTCGTTTCCCAGCTCGTCATTCATTGCGCCAAATGCCTGTTCAACATCTTCCCTTTGCTTGTAAAGGTATACCCTCCCCCAGCTAGCATCAATTGATGAAAGCATGGAGATCTTATTCAACATTATTTCATCAACCTTCACGTTTTGCCGTTAACGGCCATTTATATGAGGTTTGACTGCTCATCACCCTTTAGCTTTACGTCTTCGAAGAGGCAAAGGCAGGTGTCGTCCATCATCACCTTCTCCCCCAACTTTATGCCTCTGTGGTGGCAAGCGAACATTCCATCAGAATGGAATATCAATTTTGAATTTATCCCCAACTGCTGGACAAACTAAACTACTACAGCCTGAAGGCCGTGGGGGTCTAAAAGTCCGTGAGCCTGGCCTGAGCTGGATCTTTTTCCTTTATCTGTGCTTCATAATATGAGCTGCCCAGCGCTTCCTATGGCTGTTCTCTATGTAATACTGAACTGTTTCAGCCGTAGTTGGGCTACAGCTACTATAGAAGTAGCCACAGAAAGAGTTTTCCCAGAGCTTATCTATCCTTCACGCGATTAAAGAACTCCTTATTTTATAAGAAGATGCGCCCTTGAGCCTCTGGGCCATTTCCTGCACGCTGTAGTTCTTGTAGCCACTTACAAATATGTTAACGTGCCTAGGAGCCACACGACCTTCACCCCCACGTGATTTCAGAAAACTCTCAAAACTGGCTGACATGACGTACATGTGATGTGGTGCAGATAGGTGGGCCTACCTCTTCAACGTGCTCCATGTATTTTCAAAGGAGTGGATAGCGTACGTCTTCTCATCATATGCATCAAAGGAATACGCCATTTAGTCCGTTGGGAAGGCTTTACATAGGTATCCTGAAGTCGCAGGCAAGTTTACCGTGTACAGCGATAACGGATCGCAGTACACGAGCCACACATTCAGGGATTCTATGAAACTGTTTGGCATTCCCCAGAGGTTCATAGCGTATGATACGCTCGAGCAGAATACCTTCATAGAATCATACCACGGCAAGAAGAAATACGTATGGCCCTTTGAATTCAGTTCATTTCAGGATGCCAATAAGGCTATATCTGAGGCGTTTGTTGACTATAACAAAGGGAGACCACATTCATCCTTGGGATATGCCAGGCCGTAGGAATTTCTTGAGAGGTTGGGGGTAAGGTTAATTAAGATCTTGACAAATAGTATCTCTTGGAATGGGCCAAAAGTGTGTCTAAAAAGAGATCCTAGTCAATTACCCATTCATCCATACTAGCTAATGGGTAATATCTATTGTTAAACCTGCCTAGGGCTAAATTTTGATAATGAGATGATTGCAGTTATGATGCTAAACCAATATATATTACCTAAAAATTAGAGAGTTAATGCTATAAAATTAAAATTTTATTTTTTTAAAATAATATTCGTTCATGAATTAATTAATAAATTTTCTAAATAGCCAATTGGCAGTTCTGATGCAAATTCAAACCCCCAAATTGTTTGATCTAACTCTGCTGTTTTTTTCCTTAAACCCCATTTATTGATTAAATATTTTGCAATTAAAGAGGAAAACGAGGGAGTGCCGGTAGCGCCAGGTTCGAAGTATTGAAATATGTGCAGCGTTCTTTCTGTTTTAACTATAGCTGTGGGATGCATGATCCCATTTTTACCAATTATTATATTTCGTTTGCCACTTTTGTGTCTTCCAGTTAAAAAATCTCTTTTCATGTATGGGATGAATGTTTGAACTTTATTTAAAATAGCCTCTTCCGAAAAAATATTTCCACTTATATTGTAAACCATGCTGAGGAACTCTTTATTGCCAATCAATTTAATTTTGGGTTTAATTGGCCTTTTTAGCATTGAAGCAAAAAAATCCAAAGCCCCGCCATAATCCCTGTAGCTGTGAGAGCCTACTAAGAATGGTTTAGGCCCTATTTCTCTTGTCCCATCAACTCTTACCGCCAAATAAGGTTCTAGAAACGGATACTGGCTACTATATTTAGATATGGAGAATATATGATGATTGAACATGGAGCCTGCTGCGTCACTAACTTTCCAATAATAACTCCCAATAAAAATCTCTGCTAATTCATGTGCCAAACCCATGGAATTGGCTAATGATAGTGCGCCACCCCCCGTTGCATTAATAAATCTTGTTGCTGTATAAGTATGTACTGACCCATTAGTTAGTATCTTAATTTCTACAAAATTATCCCCTTCTGATATCGAAACAACTTCGGCATCTAACAAGAATAGGACACCATTATGAGAAGCCAGCGTCCCCAATACTTGCGTCAGACTTTTATAATCTGTAGCTGCATCTTTATAAGAAAGAATGGCGCCTTTGGCTTTAAGTTTTGGCTCAATTGTTTTAAGACTATCGGTGTCTATTACCTTATACTCCTCATCAGGGCAGTAACTTTTGGCCCACCTTTCATGCTTTTCTATTACACCCAAGCTTTCATCATCAAGCGCAATTTCCAGACTGCCCACTTCCTTCCATGGGAGTTTATATGCCACCTGAAGCTCACGCCATAGTTTTCTGGATCTGCACACTGATTCCCCGAAGATAGTTTTTGTTGAAGGATCGTAAAAGAAAGGCGCCTCAACCATCCCACTGTTTAAGTTTGAAGTTCCTGATGCAATTGATGAATTGTTATCTATAAGCAAAATTTTAGAATCTGTAACTTTAGACAACCAGAAAGAGATAGAAACGCCTAGGATGCCCCCGCCAGCGATAATTATGTCAAAGTTGTTGTTCACAATTAACACTTGTTTATAGTGCTATTTTAGACGCCTAAAATGTTCAACGCCTCATCTAGCTCAATTTGGCCATGGATTATTTTCCATACTATTGAAGAAATAAGCTTGGGGTTGCTGGATTGCCATATATTTCTCCCTATAGCTGCCCCTGCAGCCCCGCCTTTCATGGCTTCCCATATCGTTTTTATAAAATCAGAATTACTTCCCATTTTTTCTCCGCCTGCTATTATAACAGGCACTCCGCTAGTTTCTATAACATCTGTAAATTTTTCCTGAGGTCCAGCATAAACTGTTTTTATTATGTCTGCACCCAACTCTGCTCCAATTCTACATATAACCTTTAGTGTTTCAATATTGTATATGTACTTTCCCTGTTCGTCTATTGGAATGAGTTCCAGAACATAAGGAATCCCCCATTCTTCTGCCTCTGCCGCCATCATTGATATTTTATCAAGATCGTCTTCCTTCATTTTTGGATTACCGAAGTAAGCGGTTTTTATGGCATCTACTCCAATTTTTGATGAGTATTTTACATATTCCTTAATATAAGGAACAGTCATTATTAATCCTGTATTTGGAAAATCAAGCATCACTCTGACAATTGCACCGGGATTTGCTAAGAACCCATCAGTTCCTCCATCCTTTATATTTTTAATTAAAGGCTTTAGCCTTTCTAAACCTCTAATTTCCCCATAGGTTGGGTGATCTATGGCAACTATGAAGGCTTTGCCATCATTTCCAAAAATCTTATTCAATCTTAATTTTTTACCTATATTCATTTATTTCTCATATTTTAGTTAATTAATTTAAATATTTTGTTCGGCCAACATCTGATAGCCGTCAGCTGATCACATAATTTGTTGGTTTTTCGAACTTCCTATAGAATTTTTGCAGTTAACGCCTTCACATAAGGATGCACAATGACAGCATGACGAAGGTTCTTGAATCAGGAAGTATGTCAGGGCATGCTAGCTGGATGATACGTTGAAGCAATTAAAGCGCCCTGATTACTTTGGCAAGGGGCAAACAACCTCAATAAAGGAAGAAACTAGAGGAATACTTGATAAGGTTACCCTTTGCCAGAACCGACACCAGGGCCGAAAAGAGCATTCTTGTAGCAATAATGGACTCAGTTTGCACAATGAGGGAAAGGCAAAAACAAGCATGGCTTCTTTAACTTTGCTATGGTGATGAGTTGGTTAGGTTGCTATACAATTTAATTAGGGGGTGTCAAAACAAAGACATATTTATTAAGGTACTACCCTGTAATAGCTTGTAGCTCAACTTGACACTTATGTCAACTATTTCTGTCATCACCTGATTTATAGTGTTTGTCATCAAGTGTTGTCATGCCCATTGATATGTCCTGGCACGACTATAACGAAGCAT
>JARVJW010000011.1 GCA_029775955.1 Nitrososphaeria archaeon
GAAGTTCATCAAGCTGCACATAATGGCCGATAGGAAGGGCAAGGTGGTCGGGTTCAGGGTCACCTCTGAAAGGACCGGCGACACCAAGTTCGTGCCCCTCGTAAAGGATACAGTAAGGAAGAAGGGGGACGTAACGAAGGCCTACGCCGCCCACGACTCAAAGAAGAACTTCAACCTGCTTGAACGGCTGGGCATAGAGCCAGCCATAAACCTGAGGGAGAACGTTTTAGCAAACACAGCACTATGCTAGGAAGCAGGAGGTCCTGCTCCAGCACAGGCTAGGACGTGAGGGATGGAAGCGGGCTAAGGAGTACTGTGGCTGGTGGAGATATTCTTCTCGGCGTTCAAGAGGGTCATGGGTGACAGCGTAAGCTCTAGACGATTTCAGAAGGCTGAGCTGTCGCTAAAGGTGTTACTGTACAGCAAGTTTCAGTCCATGTAGGGAAGGAAGGAACTCGCCTGCTGGACCCGCCCTACGGAGGGGAATTGCATTAACAGGAGTTGAGCTACAAGCTACTGTTCACACAGATGACCAACAAGTTTTGAAAGTAATTGATACGATATATTTATGTTTGATGCCTTTTGGTACGGAGTACCATTTTCCTCCAGATAGAAGCTAAAACACATAATAAATCATTCTTGATTGGTTTATTAACAGTACCTCCGCAAATAGTGTTTTACTTCTAACTAGATAAGCTTTGTATGAAAAACGTGCTAAACTAAAAAATGCAAGGTTTAACCATTTAGCTCCAGCTAAGCCCCATCGTACACTGCCATTTGGTTGTGGGTCCTTCCCTTATCGCCTTTCAACTGCACGCCTGAATTCATATGCATTCTCATGCCGTGATTTCTGGGACAAGCATTGTACAGATTATTGCAAGTAAACAACCCTTACAACAAAATTCCTGTTTGATGGCCTCAAACCCATATTCTCTACATCTTGCCCCACCTGTACTCCTCAGGGATTGCACTTATCATTTGTTCAGCATTATCAAAATTTTGTAGCAAATGCCATATACTTGTCCTCATGCTTGTCTTCATTCTTGCAATTCATCTTTGATGTAATCAATTACAGCGACAGCTCACTATCCCTATATTGCCTTATGACTCTTCCAGCAACTTTCAATGGTGAAGAACCCTCTGCCCATGAGGAACAACAGAGGCTTAAGCAATTACACATTGAGCCTAGTAACTGGAAAGCGTAAAGGCCTTGCCAACAACGCTTATCGTAGCAAAGTTTGTCAGCGTTTATCTTGCCCCTAGTAACATCTATGTCGATCTTGCCATGTCTCTGTGCAGTTCCGCCATGCTATAAAAAGCGAAGTTAAAAATTCGTCCTTTCATACATATAGCGCGGCTAACCGGCGTGCCCATGCATGACGGTGTGGGGACCCCATCTGTGGAATTTTGTCCCACAGCCATTCGACCATGAATCTAATAAATAAAATATAGACTATCAGGTCAACTTTTGCAACACAATATTTAGAGATGAAACCTTAAATATCATCAAAAGCGAAATGAATGGCATGCAGTTAAATGATAATATATACAGGATCGACGGTACGAACGGAAACGTTTATGTCATTATTGCTGGGGAAAACATAATACAGGTCGACTCAGGAATGAAGGGTCAATTTGGTAAAATCAGGGACTTTTATGACAAAATGAAGGTCAGGCCATCAATCGTGATAATAACGCACTCTCATATGGATCACATAGGCGCACTGGCAGAAGTTCATGACCGATTTTCTCCGAGGATATATGCCCACAAAAAGGAGATACCGGTTATTAGAGGAGAAAGGGGAATGTATGCCAAGTCAGCTACGATCAGGTTAGTAGGCATGGTTTTAAAGGCAAAACCAGTAAAGGAAGTGGCAGACATAGCTGAGATAAATATGGAAGGGATAGAAACTGTTGAAACACCGGGTCATACACCTGGAAGCATAACTGTTGTCTACACGCGCGACAATGAAAAGTACGCTTTTGTGGGTGATGCGGCATTTGAGGAGAATGGCGGGTTGCACATTAATGAAAGGTTCTCGCTCGACGTTGAGACTGCAAAGAAATCGCTTGAAAAAATAATTGCAATGAAGCCGGTTACTGTGCTGCCTGGACATGGCAATCCTATTAAACTGTAGTAAGTATACGAGATTTAATTGAAAATTTGCAATGTGTGTTACGCGCTACAGTACAATGATAATAAAAGAAAAAAATAGTTTGGAAAACAGAGCATTTATTTGAGCTAAAATTTATATTCTCATTAGATCTCTGATAACCTGAAGTTCCACGTTATGCCCCCTGTGTATCCAAAGAAGATAAGATATAATACATTGACCTTTCCTATTTTCTAGGTGATGTAGGTAATAGGTTTTTTAGCTCTTTGGGTATGGTACACTATTCTTGTATGGTTACCTATCAAAGTTGAATAGATTGTGCCATAAACCGGTGCAGAGTATTCAATTCTGTCATCACGCCTCTGGGCAATGCCCAACATTTTCTTGTCTGCAGCAAAGCCTCGGAATTGCTTCTCTGATGATATTGTTCATGGTATTCCATCGTGTTAGTTACAAACTCTTTCATAGTGTCCCACTTCTGGGGACCATTTAACATTAAATTTTGAATTATGCATACCTTCCCACCAAACATGTCAACATCCATGTGAGATAACCATTGCCCTGTCAAAGCCATTCCTTTCTGACTTGAACAAGATTTACACCCTTCAGGTCCATTATGGCAAACATGTAAGTAAAAAGCTGCCTTTTTTCTTATTGACCTTTGCCATATCCTTAAGCTTCTTAGCATACGATAGTTGTTGGTCAGGGAGTAGCCTGTGCCGTCATGTATTAGATGCCGTGATTTCCTTGAACGCACGCAGGTTGTGAATAGCTATCATTACCTGAGTACAGCCACTTAATTGTTTTGCAGAAAATGCATTATTGTAAACATTGTCAACATATCCTGTTTGGCCAAGCTAATTGATCAAGAGAAGCTTGACCCCATCCTAAAGAGGATGGCCTGCTTTATCTGGATTATGCTGACAGCTTCATGTACCATAGGACTGAGCGTTTCCATTGCTTCTCCGAAGTCCTCCAATCCCTTTTTTGGATTGCTCAGTTTGCTGATATAATCATTGATCTATCGTCTCTGTGCAGCCTGCTATTTATATAAACCGAGAAGTTCGTTTCTATATATTATAAATTACAAATAACGTTATGTTTTTTTTGTTATGGAAAATAATGTTAGAATAACATCCTAAGCCCTTATTGTGCAATAATTTTAAATGTCATTAGACTAAAAACATAAGCCTTTATTTACCTATAATTAATAACTATTATTTAATGAGATGGTCAGAGCTTGACATAAAAGGCATTAAAAATTGGATTATTCCACTAATTATAGGGGCCATTGTTGGTCTAGCTGCATCATTAACATATGCTAGTGCCCTTTACGTTTGGTCAATATTTCATGTGGCTGTATATAGATTACCAAGATTAGTGTTTCCATTTATACTTCTCTCATTTCTTTTATCAGGTTTGCCCGTTAGGATGTTTCTTAAAAGACGCCCTAAGGATACTTTTGATTCAATTTTAGAATATTATCATACAAGCCCAGATTCTTTAAATTTGAAAGAAACTTTAATGTACTCTATTTCCTCATTATCGTCATATATTTTTGGGTTGCCAGTAGGCCCAGAAGGGGCCGCTGCTGTTATGGGCGCTGGAATTTCTAACAAAATTAAATCTATATTTGGAACTTCAATTTCCTCACAAGCAATAATTTTGACCGGCTTAGCTGCCGGATTTACGGCCATATTTAAAACCCCACTTAGTGGTTTTTTACTGGCACTAGAATTACCGTATAAAGGAGATCTTGAAAAAGAACCTTTTTTATCGGCCGCGCTTGCAACTGCAACCTCTTATTTAGTATCACTGGCATTAAATACGCCATCTATAATTTATATTCAAATTACTAAATTTCCATCCATAAATATAGTAGTGATGCTAGTATCCCTTATTGTCGGAGCAATTATTGGTTTTATAAGTATTGGTTTTGTTAAACTGTACAAGGGACTTAATTATATTGCAAATTACTTAATGAAAAAGGCCAGTTTTCCCATACTGATTCTGATAGGGGGGTTGATGATCGGATTTATTGCTTATTTTGAACCTTATTCTATTGGACCTGGAATAGACCTGTTAAACTTAACGCTTGCAGGAGGTATAGGCCTTTATGCTATAATGATAATTTTGATAGCTAGGGCGGGCACTGTTCTAATATCCTTCAACTTTGGATCAAGCGGCGGCTTTTTCTTACCATCAATAGAAATAGGTGCACTATTAGGTTACTTGATTGGCATGCTTTTCAATCCAACATATGCAATATATTATGCTTTATTGGGTATGGCTGCAATGGCGGCCGGCGTAAATAAATTGGTTCTAGTTCCTGTAACATTTATTTTGGAAGTGGTTGGCGCCCAAATAGCTATTCCCGTTCTATTAGCATCAATTGCAAGTTACTTTATTTCAATGAATGCCGGTATATATGAGTACCAACCTAAAAACAAGTTAGATAAAGGAACTTTTGCACTTGAAAAATTCTACATGAAGGCGGAAAAACAAAACCCAGATATTATACAAGCAATAAACGCTTTAGATATAATGCATCAAAACCCTATTTATATAGAACAAAGTAAAACAGTTAAAGACGCATACAACATATTAAAGTCCAAAGCTCTAAAAATATTGCCTGTAGTAGATGCAAACAGATTATTTGAAGGATTCATAAGTATAGATTATATTGCCAACTTGCCTAGCAGGACACTAACTATTGCAATTAATAATCTGGAAATTAGAAGGGGAATAACGGTTTTGGAAACAGAAAATCTTAAGAGCGTTATTGAAAAGATGCTAAAAGGAGAGACAGATCATTTATTTGTAATAGATAAAGGCGGTATTTTAAAGGGAGTAATAACAGAAATGGATATAATAAAATATATGATAAAATCAATTGCATAATAATTATATCACCATAACTAAAAGTGCATTTGCTGCAACGAACAAGAATGAAGGAGAATTTGTGTTAAGTGAACTACCCCTCGCTATCGCAAGGGGCTTCCAGCATAGGCTGGTTATGGGCTGGTTCACAGGCAGCCCCGGCTAAGGGCATGTAGCCCAAAGCCCTCTCAAATTTTTTAGCCATGTTGATGGCTCCGTTTAGGTCGGCGTTATAT
>JARVJW010000044.1 GCA_029775955.1 Nitrososphaeria archaeon
ATTAATGCAACAAAGCACTCGCTTTCATCCCCTTGTCAAGGGGACTTCCCGTTCGCTGAGTTAAAGTGATCCTACTATGATAAATGAGATTATGGAAAATCCAGTTAGTGCTTTGGCCGTGCCACTCAGCACAAATATTCCAGCGCCAATTATTGCCCCCAACCCGATTGTTATTTTTTTCCCTCTCTCATTGCTGTGATGGCTTATCAAATTTCAGGCTACTGGCTCCTATAACAGTTATGATGTTTGTTATTATTATTACAAACGCGGTAATGGATACAATTAGCCTAGCATTTGGTATGTTATAGTAAATTGCAAGTGTAGAAAGCACAGCTGGAGTTAATCCCTGGGCCATCATTACAAATATTGCCCTCTTATATTGTGCCATTTCCTTTCCAACAGTTACATTTGTTGCCAGATAACGCACCGACATTAATACAAGCATAACTAAAAGCACAAACAAATACAGGAAAATGTAATTCAGCAATTTGATTGAGATAACCAGTCCCAGGAAAAAGAAAAAAAATGTTCTTAAGAAAAATGAAATTTCACCCTGAAACTGCCTTATATACATTAAATTTGAACTTTCAACTTCATGTTTTAACCCTATCCCTTCAAATATCTGTTTGGAATTTGACAATATTATGCCCAGCATTAAAACTGCTAAAATGGAACTACCATCTAACTCTGCAACCAAAGAATAAATTAGTAAAACATAGCCGATAGTGGCTATATACACATAATTTATATTGCCAAATGCTTTCATGAATTCAACCCATACTATCCCGCTTATTATTCCTATAAGGAAACCAATGGATATTTGAGATACAGCACTTATAGCCAACCCTTCCACACCGGAAAAATTTAATGGTATTGAGGAAAGAAATGAATCAAGTACAAAGTAAAATATTACTATCAGAAATATGCTGTTCAAGACTGATTCAATGGTTATGTTTGCAAAGAGCCTTTCATCCCCAATGTATTTGGCAACATAGGGCACAATTGTAGTGGTTGTCTCCCCTCCAACAATTGAAGCAAGGAACAAACTGGCATAGCTGTTCCAGTTCAATGTGTATCTGAAAATTACATAAATTAAAAGCACGCTTATAAAAACGTAAATTATCGTCCTCATTGTAGACCTAAAACCCTGTGATGCCATGCTTTTGGCACTCAGCATAATCCCCAGCTCAAACATTATCATAGCAAGAGTCAGCTGACTTATGTAAGGTATTATAGAATTTGTTATAGAGTATGGAAATACCTTAAATATTGGCCCAAACAGTATTCCGATAAGTATCAGAAAAATCGATTCAGTAATTCCTGTCCTCTTAAAGAATACTTCGCCAAAAAAACCTATAAATATAATAGCTGCAGAAACTATGAAAAGCAGCGAATATGATAAGAGCATATTCTATATATCTTATGCTGTGTTATAAATTTTTAAACAGTGCATTTACCTATACTGCAGAGTGCGCTTAGGAAAAGGTCTGAAACTGGTTAGAGAATATAAAATATGCGATTGGTGCCTTAAAAGGATGATTAGTGAGCCTTCTGATGATGCGCTTAGAGAAGCTAAAAGCTTCAGAAGCACCTGCAGTCTTTGCCATTCTATACCGTTCCGCGAAGAGCTCGTAGAAGATGCGCTTGTTACATGTTCGCCTTATTCATTCAGAACATATGGGATTTCCGTTAGAATGGATACAACTTCGTTGAAAAAGGAAGAGGAAATTGTTGTAAAATATAAAATAACTGATTATATTACGTTAAAGAAAGCACTAAGAAGTCACTTTAAGAAAAAGCTATCGAAGCAGATTAACGGAAAATTGGAGGTAGTAAGACCTGATATAAACATTGTGTTTGACTTCTCCGGCCCCTTTAAAGTAAAAATATATGAAAGATCGTATCTGATAAGATTAAATTACATTAAATATTTGCCTTATTCAAAAGTTAACGCCATGTTGTGCCCTGTGTGTAATGGACGCGGATGTGCAAAATGCAAGTATACAGGAAGGGCAAATGATGGGTCATTTGAGTCGTTTTTAATCTATGACCTACCAAGCCTGCTAAATTCTACGGCGCCACGCTTAACCTGGGCACTTAGAGACATAGAAGGGTCCACTATATCTGGGAACGGCTATACGGTTTACCTTGATTTTAGGTCTGTTTATGACCATCTGAGGGCCCCGCTAATGATTCCGCAAAATCCGAGCGCTGGGATAACAGTGGTTCTTTCGCAGTCCCTTTATTGTACAGCAGAGATGGTGAGGGATTTCAAGATAATAGCAAAAGTGGAGCTGACTCTCAAAGTTGACCTAACAGAAGATGAAATAAGGATGCGCGCTGGAAACGGTGAACTTACAATCACAGGCATTGAAGGTAAAATATGGAAAAAAACAGCCAAAGTTTTGAAGGTAAAAGTTATTGATAATCGTGCAGAGCTTTTAATAGAAGTAGACAGTGGTGTTAACTTGTACAGCTGGATTGGTATAAAAAATGCGCCAGACTCGAAAATTGTTAAACCGGAACTATTTTATGAAAATGAAGCGCTTCTGAATAGAATTGATGTGCTTAATGTGGAAGACAAACCTGTCAGAATTCTGTGATGCGAGCAATAAGGTTTATGAGGCCAAGTGAAATTAACACAGCTTCTTCTGTCCTTATCGTTTTGACTGCTTGCCCCTCTGCAATATTTACCCAAAATCCCTTTTTTCTATAACTCTGGTCCAGCATGTCCTCTAATCCCCTTTTTGGTGAGCCAAAGAGCAAAAACACGTTGCCGGTCTTTTTTATTTTATGGGCAAGGTCTTTCCATGTTCTGCTTAAAAGGGCACCCTCCCTTGATGTGAATATAACAACACTGTCATCATAATTGATTGAATCAATAAATGAATAAAGGTCTATAATACTTATAATATTTGGGCCACTATACCCCTCAAAATTGTGCCTTACAGCGGCAACTTCTGACCCATTCTTGACAAGTTTTACAGGGACGATTTCTCCATTTTTAGCGTTACTGTAACCGGTCAACCTGATCCTTTTTCCTATCCCAGTTTCCACATACATTTCATTTTTATTTCTAATTACCATGCCAAACCTCAAGTTATCTTCTTTTTCAACGGCGTTACTCGGAATGTTTATAGGAGGCAGAAGCCCTACATATTTTAATTTATTGTTCATTGGAAAAATGAATTTCCTTAAATAAGGTGGCGTTAAAAGGTACTTTACTAATATTTCGAAAAGTTTCATATCATCAAGTGAGCCATCCTCCCTGTCATGGTATACCTTTAACGTTTTAACTCCAAATATTGATATGGCCCTAATTATTTCGCCCACCTTTTCAGTCTTTGAAAGCAAACTGGGCCTTTCACTTAAGACTGAGTCTGGGACGCAAACTGTTATATCCATTAAATCATAATTTAATTTTAGCCGTTTAAAAACATGCGCAGCATTCCAAGGCTTTGGGCATTTTACCTTTGTTAAGGCTGCAGGTATGGTTAGCGCAAAAATCAGATAAAAATAAGGAATGCACTGTAAACTGCAAAGTTAATCAATGTAGTTATCATGCCATACTTAATAAAATCACCAAACGATAGCCCCTTCCCGCCGTAACGCTCTGCGCCCTGTATTATTATAATGTTGCTGGCTGCCCCCAAAATCAGAAAGTTCCCGGCAATGGTGCTGCCTGCGGCAAGTGCCAAATAGTTTGTGAGCGTGGGGGTTACGAACCTGATAAATAACGCTACAAATGGCACATTTGAAAGCACCTGGCTCATGGTTAGACTGAAAAGCATAACGCTAATTACACCACCTATGTGGCCATGAATTAAGAGTTGAATTATACCCGAATCATAAACGCTCTGCATAAGTATGAACATAAACGCAAAAAATGCTACAGTGCGCCAGTCCATCCTAATAATGGTTTTCAGCCCTTCCTTGCCTGAAAAAATTACTGGAACTGCAGCCAACAGGGATATCAAGCTTATCGGAAAAGACACCGCAAAAATTGTAAATGCCAATGAATTTACAATTGAAAGAATTAAGAGCAACCCAAGTGAGAGCTTGGAAGCGATTTCAATCTGCCTGTTTACCGGCTCTACTTTGGTTGCTACGAAATTCACTTCATTACTTATTTCCTTTTTAAATAATAATGAGAGTACCAGATATATCACTATAAGATTAATCAGTGTAGGCAATGATAAATAAAGCAAAAACACTGGAAATGGATCTTGGACTCTTAACGCTATCAACAAATTCTGAGGGTTACCTATGGGGCTCATGACGCTGCCAATTGTTATCGAAAAAGCCAGAGCAAGAAGCATCATTTTTTCATTAATTCCTTTGTTTTTTGAAATACTTATGAGAAAGGGCGTGAATAGCACAGCAAGCGTATCGTTCATTAAAATTACTGACGCTAGTCCTGAAAAAATTATCAGTTTAAATATAAATGCCCTAACTGTTCGAGAACCGCTGAAAAACCTGCTAAGAATGTAATTAAGATATCCGCTTTCATGCAATGCTTCCCCTATAATTAACATACCTATTATGTAAACTATTACATCCAAGTTTATTGATCTTAATGCTTCAATTAGAGAAATTTGTCCAAAAATAAGCACAAGAAAGGCGCCAATGCCCATAGCCTGCCATATCTCAATTGACCTGCTGCCTATTTTCCTCACTGATATAAGTGAGTAAACTAGAGCAAGTACAACTAGTGGTATATAATTCAATGCACATGAACCACCCCCTTAACTGACAGCGCTTCTTTTCTCCTTTTTTCCTCAGCCAAGTCAGCCTGTTTGATGCTTCTTTTTCCACATAAAATGCTTTCTTTTGTACGCAAAATAGTGTTAATGTATTTCAGTATGATAATCGAGACATAACCCTCTGAGAGCGTATCTATATTCCGTAGATAAAGCTGCTCCTCCATCACAGCAAATGCCACATCCCTATCAAACACAGAATTGAATGAAAAGCAAATGAATCCCTTATCGGTAAATTCAGATCTATTGATATATAAACAGAATGGATATGCCAAAGGCCTAACAAATCTTTCTGCCACAGGGGTGTGTGCCTTCTTTTTCAAGGTATCCTGGAATTCTCTTATTGATCTTTGACAGGTATTCCTCCTATATGGTCTTGACCGGCCTGAAATGCTGCCCTCCTGGTACACAGTGTATTCATAATTTTTAGTTATATAATATACCATTTTATTGTT
>JARVJW010000094.1 GCA_029775955.1 Nitrososphaeria archaeon
AAGTGCTATCCACATTCCCAGTACCATGTTGATAAAATTAACAACTGCAAGTGTCATAGCGCCTTTGTTAAATCTCGATATTTCAAGTGAAATGGCATAAAGAGAGGAAAACGCCACTTCATTAAAGAACCCTATCAATATCATTCCAATCAAAAGTAGTTGTTGATTTATCATTAAGGTAAATCCAATTCCCCCTATGACCACTGATAAAAAGAGAAACAACTCCTTGAATTTTATCCTATCATATGCCAGAGTTGCAATTCCACCCGGTATACTGGACAAAAGCAATACTGATGTGTAAATGCCACTTGCACCTATGGAAGACCGGCTGATTATTTCAAAATATGATGGCAAAAGCGTTTCTGCAGCATAAAATGTTCCCCAAAAGCCTGAGAGCATTAGGGCAAATAAAATAATTTTTCTGTCAATCTTAAAGCTAACACTGTTCTTTTCATTAAAAGATATATCTTTTACAGCAAAATAATCTATTATGCTGAACGCACCCCCTATAATGCCCGCCAGCACAATTGCGTACCTCCAATACATTATGCCATATATAACTGACCAGAACAACCCAAGTGCTGCGCCAATGCTGAAAGCTGCGTTATAAATCCCCATATAAAGCCCCACTCTATGCCTATTTAACATTGATAAAACATATCCCGCAGATGAAAAAAACATTGCCGCGCCAGCGCCTGCCAGAACCCTGGAAACCAAAAGTTCATAAATATTCCAGCTTGCGGCAGATAGGTAACTTGAAGAAGAAAGTATAAGAAGACCAATTACGTAAATCTTTTGGGGTCCTATTCTATGGGCTATTATTCCAGATGGAAGCTGAAAGGCAGCTGCACCGATCACAAAAGCCCAAGATATAAGCCCTAGCTGATATTTTGATAAACTAAATGACATTCCGAATAAAAGATATGCTGGTGAAAGGAACACCCAGTACAAGCTATAAACTACCCTGCTTGAAATTATTGACAATGAAATAAAACTGTTTGACAACTACAGAGGCATCGTTTATTTAAAAATATAACGCTTTCTTAAAGTTGCACTGTCTTAACTACTTTTCCGTCTTTAAACGCAAATGCCCTATTTACCTTTACATAGACTTTCTTTCCGGGTTCAAAGGTCCTGTCTTGCCTGTCCCTTATTCTCACTGAATTGTCATTTACAGCTAGATATACTATTGTCTCTTCGCCTTGATATTCAACATACTTAACTGTGCCTTCAATTGCACCAGGTTCAGGGTTTTCAACTATTTCAGCATTTTCCGGCCTAAATCCAATCGAGTCATACCCATCCTTTATACTGAATACCACAGTGGGAACAACATTAAGCATCCCAATAAAAGTTGAAACAAAAACTGTTTTAGGGTTTTCATAAATTTCCCTTGGGCTTCCAACTTGATCTACCGCACCACCATTTAGGACCACTAGGTTATCTGCTATTGCCATAGCTTCAGACTGGTCATGTGTAACATGAAGAGCAGTTATGTTTAGCTGCCGCTGCAATGATTTTAAATAGCTTCTAAGCTCTATCCTGACCTTAGCGTCAAGATTTGAAAGCGGTTCGTCAAGCAGAAGGAGCTTTGGCTGTTTGATTACCGCCCTTGCCAGGGCAACCCTCTGCTGCTGACCTCCACTGAGCTGCCTTGGGTACTTGTTTATGTGTTCCTCTATGCCCATAACTTTAACAATTTGCATTACCCTTTCCCTTATTTCTTCCTTCTTAAGTCCCTTTACTGTCAATGGCAGGGCTATGTTATCGTAAATTGTAAAGTGAGGGTAAAGGGCATAATTTTGAAATACAAGCCCTATGTCTCTTTCCCAGGCAGGTTTATTTGTGATGTCTTTTCCCCCAAGTATTATTTTTCCGCTATCAGGGTAATCGAGCCCGGCAACTATTCTTAACATTGTGCTTTTTCCAGCACCAGATGGACCAAGAATCACGTTGTACGTTCCCTCTTCTATTCCTAGCCTTTCCACATCCAGGGCAATAACCTTGCCATACTTTTTAGCAACTTTTTCAAGAACTAGTATCTCAGTCAACCCTTTGTGCCTCCAACCCTATACATGCGTTCAAGCCTGTCTCTCATTACATAAAGTAAAATAACTGGGGGTATTAAGCTTATTATTGAAGCTGCAGCAAGGGTGCCATAATTTACTGATTCATGACCAAGTGTGGAACCTATAAATATGGAATATGTCTGAGCCCCATATGGTGCAGCAAGGTTCATTGAAAATGGTGAATATGTTAGAACCAGTGGAAATATAAGAGCCCCCCAGGAAATCATGAAGGAGTAGAGCACAGCTATCATGATCCCGTCCATGCTCATTGGCATTATAACCTTGAAATAAGCCTTTACCAGATTCATGCCATCCACCTGCGCAGCTTCATCTATATGCGCTGGAAAGTTCTTGTAGAAATTATAGCTTAACCATATGACAACAGGCAATACGAACACCGGATATGTAAATATAAGAGCCCACATTGTATTGATGAGCCCAAGTGCATTCATAATTTCATATAATGGTAACATGAATATGATTGAGGGCAACGTATAAATGAAAAGAACGTAAATAAGCAGCTTGTCGCCTCCAATGTTGTACCTTGACATTGCAAATGCCGCAGGAGTGCCAACAAACACAGTGATCAGGAGCACCCCTACAGCTACTATCAAGCTTGATAAAAGGAATGGAAGCCCCTTAAATATAGCCGATGCATAGTGAACCAATGACGGGGTGCTGGTCAATATTATTGGTGGTATGCTAAAAATCTGAGCACCAGGCTTTAGTGATTCAAGGAAGACCCACACAAGCGGAAACATAAAAAATATTAGATAAATTGCACTTGCAAGCCATGTTGCAATTGATGGCATGGGCAAATTTGGGAATCTTGAGGCAAAGCTCTGCCACCTTGACGTATTACTTTTAGCCGGTTTATTTGCTGGGTTTCCCCTGAGGACCCTGACAAAGGCATATGACATTATCGTAGACATAACACTCATTATTATTATCAGGACTGCTGCATAACCTATTATTCCTGTAAAGAACTGCTGATATGAATAATAAGCTAAATCTACATTTGACATGGGGGGCACTTCGCCCTGTGTAACAAAAATGGGGTCAAAGGTAAATGTGGCAAATATTATTGATAGAACCAGAGACATCAGGATATTGGGCAATATATAAGGCAGGTCAACCTGCATTAGCTTCCTTATGCCCCTCAATCCATCGACTTTGCTTGCTTCTTCTATTTCGTTAGGTATTGATTTCAAACCTGCAAATATAAAAAGTGCTGCCATTGGCAAGCTTTCCCATACATCCATTATAACTATCATCCAGATTGTCTTGAACCAGTTAAACCTTGCAAAATAGTAAACTGGGCCATAGAACGGATTTAATACCAGTTCCCATGACACAGCAGCAGTTACAAATGGAATAAATGATGGCAATAGAACAAGCAAAAGCATTATTCTGCTGTTAGTCCTCTTTAGAAGAGCTGCAAGAGGAATGGCAAGGGCTATGTCAATAAATGGCACAGTTATCATGTAAAATATTGTATTTTTAAATACAAGACCAAAGTATGGATCAACCAGAATTGTATGGTAATTGAACCACCCAGTCCATACCAGCGCGCCAGTGAGAGTTTCCCTCTGAAAACTTAATATTACATTTCCTATAATTGGGTAAACCGTAAAAACCAAAAAATAAATAATGGCGGGCAGTGTTAAAATTCCTGCCCACTTTGTAATTGGTTTCATTTTGGTCACAGCGTTATATGTTGAGATTGTATATATGACATCCATTCATTTGCTGCTTTTTGCAAATTCTGCTGGGCTAAAGCTGGTGTCGGATGTGATGAAGTCATGAAGCTGTAAACTTCGCTGTTAAAGTATGGAATCAATGTTCCAGTCAGGGATCCTATAACTGGTATGGCTGCTGCTTCAAGCACTGGTACCTTAGAGGTTAATGCAAATGTATAAAACGGGCCTAGCCATGATAGATTTGCATTTTGTGAAGCCATCTGTATTCCAGTATATGTCCCTGGTACGTACCCAATTGATTCTATTCCCTTCTCATATTCAGCATTTGACATTGCGAAAGCGATGAATTCAGCAGCTAGTTTTGGATTGGGCCCGTAGGGGTTTATGCCCAAGAATGTAGGTGAAAATCCAGTCATCTTCCCTGGTAACAGAGCTATTCCAAGATTGCCTGCTATTTTTGAAGTATTAGCTAGATAATCTGGAATGAAGCTTGTCCACATTATAAACATGGCATATTGACCAGTTTCCGGGAATTGTTCCTGTTGGTCATAACCTATTGCTTGAACAGAAAGCGATGGCTCGAACTTTATAAGTTGGTTCCACATCATCAGTGAATCAACGCCAGCTGTAGTGTTAAATGATGTTGTCCACTTTCCATTTATATTCATGAGTAGAGTATAGTAGCCGGGCGGCTCACTGACAAACCCTTGAACGTTGTCCTTAAGCCCATAGTATTCCAAGAGCGGCATCACCATGTCTATATCTGCGTGGTGAGAGCTATCTGGGAACAACAGGGCATATTGTGTTACATGAGAGCTGTTTATGAAGCTTGCAATATCGTATAGCTGTGTCCAGGTTGTAAGGTTTGTTGGGTTAAAGGCAAATCCATATTGTTTCTGAAACTCTGATGCAAGAGTTGTGTTTTCAAATATGCTCTTCTGATATCCAAGGACATATCCAAATACGCTGTGTATCGGAACTCCTATTGTGCTGATTACTGTCCCATTAGGGGCATAATAATATCCTCCCTGCTGCATTTCGGCATAAATCATGTTTGAAAGGTTGATTTCGCTGCTGTAATCCTGAAGGTTTGCCAAGTACGGTGCGAGGTCAGGCGCTTGAGATGGATAGAACATTATAATTGCCGGCTGTGATGCCTTATCCTTTAAGGCTGTGGATGCAGTTGTGACCATGTCTGAAAATCCCACTCCTTCAATGTTTATAGTAACATAAGGATGTGTTGCTTCAAAATCCTTCGCTACAACTGATAAATATTGCTGCGTTTCACTGCCACTGTCAACCATAATAGTCATTGACACTGGCTTCGGAATTGTAGAAAGATAGTAATAATATCCTGCTCCTCCTGCTATAACTATTATAACAATCGCAATTACTGCCGCAGTGACCTTTCCTATAGAAGGCCTTTTTTTG
>JARVJW010000187.1 GCA_029775955.1 Nitrososphaeria archaeon
CTAAAGGTGATATCCTTATAAATATGTTTATATAATTGCGCCCAATAATATTATAAAACAACATTAACCCTTGAAAAGTTGAAGAATCTATCTGTCTGCCAGGCTCGGCTTTCCCTTCCTCATTGTGTACACGGAATCACTTATTGCCACAAGAATACTCTTCCCTGCCATCGTGTCGGTCCTTATGAAAGGCAACCTAATGCACTTTAATCTCCAGTTCCTATTCTCCATTGAAGTTATATGGCCATTAAATGTATTACCATTAAAGTAATCTGGATATCTTTAACGACTTCACCATTTATAGTTGAATATTAGTTTATATAGGAGTGCAAAATTTTTGGTCTTATATATTCCCCTATTAAATTTGGGAGGGAAAGGCTGTCCTTCCCCCCCGAGACCGCAACCCCCACCCTTTCACCGTAATTGATCAGTTTATACCTTTTGATGGTCTCCACCGCCTTCCTGTATATGGCCCTGACAAAGCACTTTTTACAAAGGTACTCCCCTGAATAAGCCCTGTTGTAGAAGGCGGGGCGCCTTTTACACTTTGAGCATATGTAAACCGACGTTTGAGGGCTGGCGCCCATTTTCGTTGATTCTTTCTTGGATGTTGATCGGACTTCCATGCTTAGAACTTGGCTCCCTTATGCATATGCAGGACCACCGCGCTTACGGTGCTCTTGATGCCCCTGTATCTTCAGGATCTTATTTTTGAGTATGTTTCTGAAGTCCTCGATGTCAGAGCAGGTAATCAGGGAGATTATGTCAAACTCGCCAGTGACTTCGTAAAGCTCCACCACTTACGGGATCTCGGCTAGGGCACCCAGTACATAGTCCATCATTGAGGATTCCACAAATATATTAACAAACACATAAATGCTTGTCATTTGCCGTTGTTTCCATGGGTTCTTATTAAATCTTGCCAAAGACACCAGCTGATAAGGTTACGTCGAATCCTATACTGTAAGCTGATGCTGCCCATGCTATTTTCTAGAAACGCTTAAATTATGTACGCCTCCAAACGCCGTATGTTACACCTTATAATAGATACCGATACCGCTGGGGATGATGCAGTGGCCCTGCTTATGGCGCTGAAAAGCCAAGACGTAAAAGTGGATGCCGTAACGGTAAATTGCGGTAACATATTCTTTGACTAGGAAGTGGAGAACGCGCTATACACCGTCGAATTCGCCGGAAAGGGCAATCAGGTCCCTGTGTTTGCCGGGTGCAGGACCACAATCCTCAAGGGTTGGACCACCGTCTAGGAAGTGCACGGCAAGGACGGGATGGGCGATACAAATTTCCCGAGGGCTGGCAAGGCTGTCGAAAGGATACACGCTATTGATGCTATAGTGGACACTATCAACGAAAACCCAGGTGAAGTCACGATACTCGAACCAGCGCCCATGACCAACCTTGCGTTGGCCATAAGGAAGGACCCATCCATAGTTACGAAGATAAAGCACCTCTACTTTATGGGTGGTTCGCACAATTATCCTGGCAACATAACGCCGAGCGCCGAGTTCAATATATGGGTTGACCCTGATGCCGCCAGCATAGTGCTAGGGTCCGGGATCCCAATGACGATGGTTGGATGGGATATCACCATGAAGTATGGCATGCTGGGTAAGGATGATATAAACCAGATCAAACTGATGAATACAGCTAATTCTAAATTTTTCCTACAGGTCAGCAGTGCTGAAAAGGCCTATCTGCAAAAATCTATGGGCCTAGAGGGTATAACCTGCCCTGATTCCCTAACCACGGCCATTGCGATCGATGGTTCAATTGCAACAAGGACTATTTCCAGATATGTCATGATGGATAACCGCGATGGGCCGTTCAGGGGGGCCATTAGCGTCGACGATTATAACATAATGTTGAAGGATGCTAACGTCAACGTAGTCTACGAAGCAGACACCGTGAAGTTCAAGAAACTGCTATTCGATATCCTTAAGGGAAGTTAACGGCTATCTCCAATTATTAAATTTGGGGACGGTGGGATTTGAACCCACAACCAACAGGTTTCTCCTTGCTCCAGAAACTCATCATTCTGGAGTCAGCAAGCTTTTTTATTTCATTTTTCTGGAGCCTGTCGTCCTGCCGTGTTAGACCACGTCCCCCTTGCCTGATATCGTCACGACACACTGAACTCATCCCACCTGCAGGCGGATTATTAATGTAAAATATAATTTAAAACTATTTTGGTAATAGTAGTTTGTAGCTTAACTGATGTTAATGCAGCTCTGCCTATGGATTCCCTTCTGCCAATCTTATATGGACCTGCTGTACAGCAACAGCTCATTTTTCTGAAATCGTCTAGAGCTTACGCTGTCACCCTCTTAAATGCAGAGAAGAATATCTCCACCAACCATCTACTTGTCCCTCTTCCATCCCTCATGCCCTAACCTGTTAAGGACCTCGCGCTTCCTGGCATAGCGCTGTGTTTGCGTTCTCCCTCAGGCAGGCTCCCAGCTAATCCAGAAATTCCTCTTTGAGTTGTAGGCCTATGTTCCCTTTCTTCCTTACTGCTCCTTTACCAGGGGCAAGAACTTGGTGTACCGGTCCTTTCAGAGGTGATCCTGAACCAGACCACTCTGCCATTATGTGCAACTTGATTAACTTCTTTTACATCTACTCTGTTGTGAATATGCTGAGTTAACAATTGTTGTTGGTCACTCTTCTTCATTTGTAGCCATTATCAACTTCTTCACCATTGGCAGCATAATTATATGAGTGAAGCGTATTTTACATGGGTTTAAGGTATTTGAAGAGCGACTGGTGATTCCCTGTAGATGTCAAAGCCAACCTTTAGGAATAACAGGAATTCGGCTTAAAAATCCATTACACCAATCATTCCTGTTGCCGCAATCCATCTCCTGTAGCTCCTCCTTGCAGGGGTCCAGGATCGTGATTTCCATTTCCACTAATGCTTCGTTATAGTCGTGCCAGGATATGATATTACAGGCACTATAAATCAAGACAAAAATAATAGAAAAAAGAATCAAGTTGGGCTACAAGCTAGGTAAATAGTAGTGAACCACCCCGCCCTTTCGGACGGGGCCACGCCCGCTTGTTTGGAGCTTCAACGGCAATGCTTGCTTTCACATACGCTTTATGTATTTGAGCACGCTAGAGGCATAATCCTCTGCGAGCGTCTCGCCTAGGTTCCCTAGGCAAAGCCCTTCTTGCTTATTTGCAGCACCTACATCCCTATCAAATACTGAATGGCATGAAGGGCATACTGCCATTCTATCCGATAGGTTCAGATGCTGCACTGTGCCACAATTCATGCATACGCCAGTTGTTCTTATGAACCTGCCTACTTCCAAAGGAGTGCTTGCCTTTAGGCAATTGCGGAATCCTCCTATGGAAGTTTGGTATATCTTCCTCCCGTAAAACCTTGACCAACTCTTATCATTTTGGTAAGCAACATATTCATAATTTGACGTTACATAATGTGCAAGTTTGTTGTTTATATCTTCTGATTGTTCTGATGCAGAAATTCGCTTTTTATCTTTTGTAATAACTTTGTGCCTCTATTTGACCTTTTGTCATATTGGGATTTTGAAAAGGCTTTGTAAAGTCTCTTTATCCTTTCGGGCATTGGTATAAAGTATTGCACCTTAATTCCGTTCGAGAATCTGGTTCTTTATGCCGAGGTCAATGCCTATTGCTCTGCCATTATGCACTTTTTCTTCTTTTGGCAAGTATGCAACGACATGCATGAAGTAATCACCGTTCCTCTCTATAAAGTAGCAAACTCTACGTTGCATGGCATTTGATCTATCCTGATTTGAAATCACACAAGCCCTGTATATGCACTGTTTTATCCTTTATTTTATAAGTTATACCGAATTGCATTAGGGGTATTGAATGCAGCGCCTTCCTGTACCTTATCTTTCCCTTTGCTTTCAATAAGGCTTTTGTTGTTGCTCTGCAGCCTTTTTATCAGGTATTGTTTCATCTGTGATGATAATACAATCAGCTCCCTTTCTTCGAACTTGTCTCCAACCTTTACCTTTTTGTCTTTATAAGAAACAGAATCTGTTATGCCTTTTGATATTATGTAGTTTGTAAACCACTTCCCTTCAAGAAAGAGCCTTTGAAGTGCGTCGAATCTTTGCTTTGATATTTTGCTTTTATCGAATTTTATTTCATATACTTTTGCAGTCTGACCTTTCCGCTTGCCTCCCTGCCTTTCTCCCGTATCCTGCTGTTCTTTTCCGCACTAACCATATTATTTACCTTGATCTTCAACATATTTTTTTAACACATAAGTGTTACTTGTCCTATTAGCTTGTAGCTCAACTTGACACTTATGTCAACTATTTCTGTCATCACCTGATTTATAGTGTTTGTCATCAAGTGTTGTCATGCCCATTGATATGTCCTAGCACGACTATAATGAAGCATTAGTGGAAAGGGGAAGCATGATCCTGGACTCCTGGAAGGAGGAGCTGCGAGAGATGAGCGGCAGCAATAAGGTAGGTTCGTGTACCCGGATTCGTACATCGAATTCCCCTCGTACCTAAAGGTTGGCCTTGACATACAGGACCGTACAGGGGATTACCAGGTCGCTCTCCGAATACTTTAAACCCATGCAGGAGGTACACTTTACTCAAATAAGGATGCTTTCCATAGTGAGGAAAAAGAAGTTAGGGCCGATCACGGCTACAAATGACAAGGAGGGGCCATAGTTGTGGACTCGGCATATCCACCACAAAGAAGGGCCCCTATATAGAGCAGATGTGGAGGAGGAAGTTCATCAAGCTGCACATAATGGCCGATAGGAAGGGCAAGGTGGTCGGGTTCAGGGTCACCTCTGAAAGGACAGGCAATACCAAGAAGTTCGTGCCCCTCCTAAAGGAAGCGGTCAGGAAGAAGGGGAAGGGGAACGTAACGAAGGCCTACGCCGCCTACGACTCAAAGAAGAACTTCAACCTGCTTGGCTGGGCATAGAGCCGGCCATAAACCTGAGGAGAACGCTGTAACCAACTCTGAGGGGTCCTATGCTAGGAAGCGGGAGGTCTTTAACAGGCTAGGACGTAAGGGATGGAAGCGGGCTAAGGAATATGGTGGCTGGTGGAGATATTCTTCTCTGTATCAAGAGGGTGACAGCGTAAGCTCTAGACGATTTCAGAAGGCTGAGCTGTCACTGAAGGTGTTACTGTACAG
>JARVJW010000167.1 GCA_029775955.1 Nitrososphaeria archaeon
GAGCCATCAACATCGCTAAAAAATTTGAGAGGTGTATGAGTTATATGCCCATCCACGGAGCTGCAAGCGAACCAGCCCATAACCAGCCTAAGCTGGAAGCCCCATCCGCAAGGGTGGGGTAGTTCACACACAGCTTATCTAGTTAAATATGATACATCACTAAGTAGATATATTTATAAGGCGCTCACATGGGTGCTAAGATAGACCTAACTATTAAGTTGCTGCCAATGATTGGCAATATTATACTGAATTACCTGAACCACTAGCACCGTTTCCCAAAGCCGCCATAGCTTGCTTTGTTGCATTAATTTTACCAGATGATCAAACTTGTTTGATATTACTATTTTAACGCCACAAATTTACATTGACCCACCTTGGCAGATAGGGATTGGAAAGAATATAATGAAAAGCTTGTCGACATTTGATATATTTGTTAATGCTGACCTCCTGATTAACCAGGCTGAAGAGGATGAATGAAGGAAAGAGGGGAAAGCCCTATGCCTACTCTGATGCACTGATGCTACTGGCCGTAAAGGAGTACTTTGGACTTCAGGCAGACCGAGATGCTTGGTGGAATATGGGGAGCCAGGATACCATCCTATACCCAGATCTGCAGAAGGCAGAAGGGGCTGAAGGTTCCGCTTGGAATATGACAAGGATAATCCTGTTGACATAGCAGTTGACTCATATTCAATAGGGGTGAATTGATCAGGCAGAAGTGAGGAGGGGATGGGTAAAGCTGCACATTTCATGTGATATAGCTAATCACCTCAGCGTGGAGGTAACAGATGAACATACGGCTGACGGGAAGGAGTTCAGCAAGCTTAGTGCAATGGGCAAAAGTGAATAAGGTGTTCGGCGATTCAGCCTATGACTCCAGGGATAACTTCAACTCAGCCATGGGCGCAGAGCCTGTAATAAAGCCCAACTCCACTGGAAAATCGAAGTGTCAGGTCAAAGGTAGTTAGGGAGTTCCTCAATGATCCAACTGCATGGAAGCACAGATACGGACAGAGGTGGAAGCGGTGTTCTATTCGTTAATGCTAGGAGAGTACATATCATCAGTGCTTGATGCAGGAATATTCAACGAAATAATAGCCATTTTCACATATAATGTTGTGGAGGCGCATCGCGGTGGCACGAGGGTAAGCTGGGGACACGTGCCTTAATTAATTTGTTCATTGGCCGGGAATAATCAATTAATGCAACAAAGTACCATAGCTGAAAAGTTTATCTTTCAGAATGAGCTATAGGGCTCGATGAAGACAGTCATACTAGCGGGGGGCAGGGGGACAAGGTTATGGCCTCTGAGCAGGGACGATTATCCTAAGCAGTTCCTGCCACTGTTTGATGGGAAAAGCCTTGTACAGAGGAGCATTGAGCTTTTCTCAAGGATCTCTGAGGTTTATGTGGTGACTTCGAAGTCCCTGTCTCCGTACTTTACCTATGCTGTAAGTGGAATAAGCACTGACAATGTTATAGCGGAACCGGAGCCCAAAGGGACAGCAGCGGCAATTTCACTTGCAATTTCCAGGGTTGGAGATGAAGACCTGCTTTTTGTTCCATCAGACCATGTGCTTGGGCAAGATTTTCTGGACCTTATTAAGAGAACCAATCCAAATGAAGGTGAAATAGTGCTGTTTGGTTACAGACCTGACAGCCCATCTACGGCTTACGGCTACATAGAAGTAGATGGAAACGGAAGAGTTTTGAGTTTCCATGAAAAGCCTGACGCTGAAAGGGCAAGGACCTACATGGAGTCAGGCAAGTATTTGTGGAATATGGGCATTTTTCTCATGAAGGGAAGCACCGGCAAGGAGGCAATAAGGAAGTACCTTCCTGAAGTGCACAAAGTCGTGTTTGAAAATGGGGGAAAGGGCTATGAGGCGATGAAGGAAGTTACATTTGACTACGGCGTGCTGGAAAAGCATGACAAGCTAAGGGCTCTGAGGTACACAGGGGAGTGGCATGACGTGGGGTCATGGAAGAGCCTCTATCAGGCAATGGATAAAGATGAAAATGGTAATGTGCTAAAAGGCGAAGTGCTTGCTCTTAACACAAGGGATTCTCTGATAACTTCTGCAAATAGGCTTGTGGCGGCTTACGGGCTAACTGGAATTTCAATTATTTCAACAATGGATGCAGTGCTAGTAATACCAACTGATCTATCAGAGAAGACAAAGGATATAGTTAAAGTGCTTGGGGCAAAGAAGGTTGCACATGAATCCCCTAAAATTTACAGGCAGTGGGGACACTACACGATACTGGAGGAGGGGGAGAGGTACAAGGTGAAGAAGTTGTGGGTTGCGCCGGGGAAGAGCTTGAGCTACCAGATGCACTATCATAGGGCAGAGCACTGGATAGTTGTTAAGGGGACTGCAAAGGTAATTCATGACGACGAAGAAAAGCTGCTAGTTGAGAACGAGGGGTTCTACATTCCAAAGGGGAGGAAGCACAGAATCGAGAACCCAGGGAGGGTTCCACTGGAGATAATTGAGGTTCAGACCGGGGAATATCTGGGAGAAGATGACATAGTGAGATTTTGAAGAATCACGTGTAATTTATAACAATTCAAGCTACACGTAAAGGTCTTAAATCTGTTGAACTGTCAATGCCTATAAGTTTAAAGAGCGCATATTGCAATACAGGTAAGATTGAACCCACTCACAGGAGCTTTGAAGTACCTTGGCTCTGGACTTTTTAACACAATCCTTGCCCTAGCCTTTTTCGTTATAGCAGCACACTACACTACACCAGCATTTGTGGGTAAGGTAGCTATAATACAGCTTCTGGAGGTTATCACATCACTTGCCTTGGTGCTATTGCCTCAGCAGCTTGTTACAAGAGATATAGCTGAGGAAGTTGGGGTAGGTAGGCCTGACAATGAACTGGTTGGCACCGTGCTTGCCCTATCACTCATGACAACTCCCGCCTTCCTCATGCTGTTGTTTTTTCCGGAATACGTTTGGTTGGCAATACCTTACCTCATCCTTTACCTTTACTCAACTTACCAGGGCACAGTCATGAGCGGCAGGGGGAAGTTTACAGAAGCCAACATTGGATATGTAATATTCAGCACAAGCAGGTGGGGATTATCATTAATTGCTGTTGTTTATCACAGCATATTTATGTTCATATTGATATGGACCCTGGGAACGTTTGCAAGGGTTATATACCAGCAGGCAACCATGGGCACTTCGTCGTTTTCCTTCAGTAGGGAAAAGTTCACTGATACTTTCAGGGTTGGCCTGCCGCTATACCTTTCAAATGTATCGAACCTGTTTGCCTCCCAAGGTGACAGGATTTCAACTGCATTTCTGCTCGGCTCTTACAGTTTAGGGATATATCAATTGATGGTGCTAATAGCTGGGGTCCCAAACACAATAGTCAATAGCCTAACTGGGGCGCTGCTTCCAGCAGCAACCTATTATAAATCTAAGGGCCAAGACCTGTTAAGGATGTCTTCGATGGTATTCAGGCTGATGCTGATGCTTTCCGTAATAAGTGCTATAATATCCATAGCCATTGCACCCCCAGTAGTGGTCAACTTCTTCTCTCAGTACGTGCCGGGAATACCTTCACTTGAACTTCTTCTATTTGCCTTGCTTATAGCTACACCCTTCGGGGCACTCGTAAACTTTATAGTTATTGTGAAAAAGGGGTTCAGGCCACTTCTTGTGCTTTCCGTACTTGATGCGCTGTTGGTGATCGTTACATCAATAATATTGATACCAAGGATAGGAATATTCGGCGCTGCAATATCTCAGGCCACAGTGCAGGGTGTCTACGCTGCATACATAATTACACTTGCCCAGCGTGAAGGTGCATTTAAGATGGGCACTGTTGAGCTGCTTTCGATTTTCTCAATTATTACACTTGTAATAATACCTATTTCATGGATAGCTTCACTGATTGCATATCTGGTTTTGATAAAAGTTCTCAGGATACTCAGAAAAGATGACTTGACCGTGATAGATTATTTCCTTCCAAAAAGGTTCAAGTTTATAATAAAAATTTTAAGGCCACTGGCTAACTAAAGGCATGGGACTTGCCCATAAATTTGTAAAACCTTGGGACGCTTGAGCACGCTCTGTGAATTACTTACAGCTAAAGCCTTTGGGCTTCTTGCTTCATAGGAATAAACTTGCTTATCCGCTTTTGTTGGACAATTAGAGGCTTCCTGCACGTGCTGTTCCACCTGCAGCAGAATGTTTCTGGCAGCATTTAAATCCCTATCTGCATGCACTCGAATGTTCGCCCAGATATGTCTTTCATCAGGATCCTGCATCAGGAGCATTTCTACGATGTTGCTGGCTTGACGACCAGCCCACGCCTTTCTGCCTTGTAGGCAGTTGGCTTAGTTGGTCCAGCTAGCATCCATTATTGTCGATGCGAGTGCTTTGTTGCATATATCAAAAAATAGTTAATTTGTTAATAGTTTCAAATTTAAATTAAAGAAATTATTTATTTTAAATCGACAATTTATCCTAATTTTTAAATAATTAGCACAACTTTTAATTAATGCAACAAAGCAGATGCGAGCGAATGTTTTTAACCATGTTCTGAATCTTCAAAGGCAATCAATTTGTTATCCTGAGCTCGTGGGCTAAGTCGTCTATCTACCTCCTGACCTTTCTCCAAGATTTTTCAAGCAATACCTTTCCCCTGTTCTTTGAGCTGTTCTTCTTATGGGATAGCTTCCTTTGCAGGTACTTGATACGCTCTGCCGAGCGCACCAATATGGTGCGGACCCCGCTCTTTAGACACACCTGACAATGGAGGATATATAATACGAGGGAGGTGGAATTATAAATTGTTGGAAGAAATTGGACTCCAGAGGAAAAGGTAGGGGTAGTCCATGAATACAAACATATTGCTTGCTACCTCTTTGCATCAATCAAGCATAGTGCAGTACAATGGCCCCATAAGCAGGGCTCCAGAATGTCCGGCAATCGTGGAATCAGCGAGAATAACATCAAATCATGACCTAAGTATTTCTAAAAGAGAATCAAGGGCAGAAGAGGGGGTGAACTACCCCACCCTTGCGGATGGGGCTTCCAGCTTAGGCTGGTTATGGGCTGGTTCGCTTGCAGCTCCGTGGATGGGCATATAACTCATACACCTCTCAAATTTTTTAGCGATGTTGATGGCTC
>JARVJW010000141.1 GCA_029775955.1 Nitrososphaeria archaeon
ACAAACACTATAAATCAGGTGATGACAGAAATAGTTGACATAAGTGTCAAGGTGGGCTACAAGCTAAATCTTTCAGAAACGGTTAGAAAGCTTTATACTTTAAAAAAATGGACATGTTTTGTTGACAAACAAGTATAAAGATACAAGGGTTGATAGACTATACGATTTTATTGAGAGCGTGTTTTTTCAGCCGTATTCTGTGTTTAGGCACATATGGAAACAGTTGATCCTCTTATCAGCCATGATTTCCTTTGGTGCAGCAATATATGTCTATTATCAAGCTCTTGACCCTCTCACTGCGATAGTTGCATCAGTGTCCACGATATCCACTATAGGTTTCTATGCTCCGCCTCTTAACACAATGCCTAGCCTTGAGAAAATACTGCTAATAATAATAATGATAGTGAGCGTAGGGTCAGCCGCATCGATGGTGCAAGGGGTAGTGTCTAGCGTGGTGAAAAAGGAACTGTGGGCTGAAGACATCAATAAGATGAGAATACAAAGGATGAATGATCACATAATAGTTATCGGGTATTCGCACATAGGAAGATATGTGGCACAGAAGCTGATAGAAATGAACTACAGATTTTGCATTGTTACTAGAGAAAAGGAAAATATAAAAGAGCTCCAGGAACTTAATATGCCATTCATATTGTCTGACCTGAAATCCCCTGTTGAAGTTATGACACAGGCAAACGTTTCTAATGCGTCATCTATCGTGCTAGCTCTTGAAGACGATGACACAAACATGCTATATGCCCTCACGGCCAAATTCATGAAAAAAGGAATAAAGGTCATATCAGTTAACAATGACAATAAGCTCATGGAAGGAATGAAAAAGGCCGGCATTGATGTCGTGTTGCCGATCTATTTTATGGTTGGTAGTGTTGCTGCCTATTCTGTGGCTTCAGAGAGTGTTCTCGGTGCAATACAGGGTGGAGATAGCATGATTTCTGGGAGACACATAGTTCAGATTGATGTGAAAAATAATTCAAAACTGGATGGATCTCAGTTAAAGGATATTCCAGTTGACGTTCTTTTTGTGATAAGAAATAGTGAAATGCTAAAGTATAGTGCTCCTGACTTCAAGGTAATGGCCGGTGACAAGCTCATATGCCTCACTGACCACGAAAGCATAAAGCAGATCAACCAGATGAATGGAAGGCCAAAAGAGCCTTAGGTGTATGGTAATTCTCTGCGTGGTTGAACAGCGGCCACAAATCTGCAGCTAACTGTAGTGCTTGTAAACCCAACACGTCGCAGAACTGCTTCAGAGCTAGTGATAGACCGAAATGTCAATGCTGTAATTTATTTTAAGTGGGTCAGCTATTAGGGTTGAACATCTAGTCTAACAAACGATGATAAACAGTTTGGCAAATTAAACTCACGGCTTAAGTAGTTCACGAAAAGCTTTTATCCCCTATTTACCCGGAAACATTTATGAATTCAATAGATGTTCTGCTTATAAATCCCCCACAGAACGCAGAACTAAAAACCCTCCTTGAGCTCCATGGGCCTCCTATGGCTTCAATGTACCTTGCTGGTTACGTTAGGGCAAAGGGCTACACACCAAAGATATTGGACCTTGACATGGAGAACATGGCGGAAGAGCAGGTGACCTCTTACGTTAGTTCACTGTCGCCCAAGGTTGTGGGCATGACAGCCTTTACATCTACGGTCAAAGCAGCCTACAGGTTGCTTTCTGCAATAAAAAAAGCAGTGCCAGACGCGCTCACAGTTATTGGCGGGCCGCACGTCACTTTCATGCCTGATGAAGCACTATCCCAGGAAGGGATTGACGTTGCTGCAATGGGGGAGGGGGAAGCAACGCTTGATGATCTCATAAGCACATATGAAAGTGGTAAACCGCTTGATGGTGTCAAGGGGATAGCCTACAAAAGATATGGAAGCATGAAACTCAATCAGCCCAGACCAATGATTGAAAACCTAGATGATGTGCCATTTCCGGCTAGGGACCTGGTTTCTTATGAAAGGTACAGGTGGAACGGGACGCTTGAAGCCCCTATAATGACCACTAGGGGATGCACTTTTCACTGTCAATACTGTTCGTCATCTGAAATGATGGGAAGAAGGTACAGGACTAGGAGCGTTCAGAATGTTATAGATGAAATCAGGGAGGTACAGGAAAAGTACCACGTAAGGGACATAGAATTTATAGACGACACATTTACGTTAAATATGAAGAGGGCCTCACAAATTATGAAGACAATTGTCAATGAAAAGCTTGACATAAAGTTGGCCCTCTCTAGCAGAGTCAACACAATAAATGAAGACCTGATGCAGGATTTGAAGAAGGGGGGAACAGCCAACATGTACTTTGGTGTTGAATCAGGATCTCAGAGGGTGCTTGACCTGATGCAAAAAGGCATAAAGCTCGAACAAGCTATAAGCGCAGTCAACCTTGCAAAAAAGTACAAAGTTGGAGTTTTATGTTCGTTCATAATCGGCTACCCAGGAGAAACTCCAGAGGAAATGGACCAGACAATCAAGTTTTCAGTTAAACTCAACTCCGATTATGCGCAATTTTCAATTCTAACGCCATTCCCGGGGACGCCAATTTATTATGATCTGGATAAGAAGGGCCTAATAGCTACAAAGGATTGGTCGCTTTATACTGTGCTTCACCCGCTTATAAAGTATGAAGCATTTGGGTATTCAGCAAACCTGGTGACAAGAAAGTTGACCGATGCCTACAGAGTTTTTTACCTCAGGTTAGGATATCTGGCAAAGAGGAGGTACATGCTTCCGTTGATAATAAGGACGATCAGAAGGAGCTTCAGGCTTGCTAGGATGATGGCTAAAGATCACATTAAAGCGGTGCAGGCATATTGAGGGGCTCATAATTGGTGTCAAAAATCACCAGTCATTTATACCAGCTTAATTCATCGCCCAGCAACAATTACATAAGGTGGTATATTGGCTTTGCCCAGAAATGAACTGGTTTACGTCAAGAAATATATATTCAAACCTTCTGGTAACAGTTTTTATGTTGTTTTGGGAAGTACTGGGGACCACCTCACAACAAAACACTTCTGCACATGCGGAGACTTCAACTTCAGGAGGAGGCCCGAGGGCTGTAGACATATGCAAGCTCTGAGAAGGGCCATTCAGCAAAAAAGCTATAAAGTGTACAACTTTTCTGACGATGAGTTCAGTCAAGTTTTTAAATATGAACTCATGGAAGTTGTATTTGTGCCCCGGTAGCTCAGTCGGCAGAGCAACAGCCTTGTAAGCTGTGGGTCGCGGGTTCAAGTCCCGCTCGGGGCTTAACTAAAATCTGTTTCTAAAATGCTATAATTGCTCATAGCCTACATTTTATGCATCATGCAGCAATTCTAGGCTCAGTGTTCAAACAAAAATGTGCACTAAGGCTATGTAATAATTTAAGCGCAGATAATTAATCACGGGGGCAACTCAGCCAACTTTTAATTCCTCTGCAAGTTTAACTAGCCCCTGTCCGCTGTAATTTATGCCGTACTCCTTTGCCAACCTGTAGCATATGCTGCTTTCTATTATGCTAACGAAATCACCATATATGTCCCTGAGCGCTTTCAGGAACTTCTCGGGTTTAAAAATCGCGTCAGCTGGCTCCATGCTGTACGTATGCTCCAGGTGCCATATTATCGCATTCTTTGTCACATCCCCGCCATACTCTGCTATTGCCAATTCCACGATTTTGCCAACTTTCTCTTTGTCCATCTATATCATCTCAATAAATTCCATCTCTCCCATTTCAGGGTCAATCCTTATGTTCATAAGCTGTCCAGGGGGTTTGATGCTTCTTTCCATCAGCAGGCCGTCAGAAACAGTCAGTTTCCTCAGAAGCTTTACGTACTTTTTTTCAATAGTTGTTGAATTTAAGTCCGTGTAGCCATATGCGTGGGCCAATGAATTCCTTTTAACATTTATAGCCAATATCTTCCTGAGAAACATCTCAAAGTTTACTGGTTTCATCATTGCAAAATCCTCTTCTGAAAGCAGGTTCACCACATCTATTGCGTGCTCCTGAAACATCTGGCTTCTGATCTGGTTGATAAATTCATTAGCAGAGAACCCTGCAGCAGCTGCATCTGGGTGTACAATTTTGAGGTTTTTTGCCTTCTCACCAACCACTTTGAAATCCCTGAGAATCTGATCATCACTTTCCTCTGGGGGGACTAAGTAATTGACATTGTAGCCCTTCAATAGGTAATCAAATATCGTGAACTCAATGTACTGCTTGGCAGCTACATAGGATATCTCTTCATCTATTTCCGTGAGCACCGTGCTTCCCAGCTTTATCACATTTGAAGGTTCAGCAGATGCTGTTCTCCTTATGTAGTTTACCTTCTTAATTTCATAAAATGTATTAAAATCAACTGGTTCAAGGATCCTCATCCCGTTACCAAGTGTGAAGTGTAGGACTGGATAATGTATCTTATAATCTCTATCCTTTAGTACCCTTATGCTCCTGGCGGGGTATCCAAGGACCTGCGTTATATAAACTCTTATCAACGCATCACCAATGAACCTGAGCTGACCTGCCATCTGACTTGTGCCCTCGGAAATAATTATAAGCGAACTGTCCTTGGATTTCACTGAGGCGTAAATGAGCTGAAGGAAAGGCCTGAGTGAATCACTACTATTTATGCCAAGCAACATCGCATCTATAGTGTCAAGAACTACGGTTGAGCCAGTCTGAAGGGCAGACTCAATTGCTGAAAATGCAATTTCTGGGGTTCCTGACAACATGCTTATGATCCTGACTTCAGAACCAGGAGATACCTTTTCAAGCTTTTTTATTATCGATTCTTTTGGCTCACCATATGTAATGTATACCCCCTTTTTGCGTTTACCACATGCAGCAAGCGCCAAAGTCGTTTTTCCTGAACCTGGGTATCCTTCAACTATTGAGACATAACCAGGTGTGTTTAAAATGTCAAGTGCATCACGATGCTCATTCATATGACACATTGTTTATTTATAATATATAAATATTGATAAAATGATGCTTTGTTGCATTAATTGATTATTCCCGGCCAATGAACAAATTAATTAAGGCACGTGTCCCTTTGTCCAGCTTACCCGAGCCTCGTGCCACCGCGATGCGCCTCCACAACATTATATGTGAACACCTTGGCTATTATTTC
>JARVJW010000190.1 GCA_029775955.1 Nitrososphaeria archaeon
CCTGCTTACAGGACAAAGTCTAGAAAAGGGAGAAGTAGAACCCATTCTTAGGTCAGTAAGCAAGGATAAAGAGATAAAAGAATTAATAAACGAAACACGCTGGATTTCGAGGCACAGAAGATCACTTGAAATACTAGTCTCCGTGCTTACTACATTTATTATTCTGTACATTCTTCAATTTACTGGCCCAGCAGCATAACTCTGACTGTTGTAGCCACTCCTCCGATCATCTTCCTGCTTGCTACTGTATTGCGCCTATGAAACTGTTCAAGATGGAGGCCATCATCGCCATCTCTTTGCTCATGTTGATGAATTTGCTGAAATGTATTCTCAGAAGATGTGCTCAATGCACGAGGAACGCCTTCAACATGACGCAGAACCCATGTATTTTGCTTCATGCCTTGGATCTGGAGGTCAGCTGCCCTATCACTGCCCTCCTCATGACATCAATTAACCTTCAGAGTTTCTCCTCATCCTTGACAAGCTTTGTTTGCCTTTTATCAGGTTGTAGACAGTAGCATAACCGTTCTACAGTAAATGCAATAAACGGGTCATCGCTTCAGCCTAACGTTCAGTAATTTAAAAAAGCAGATAGATATGAGGATGAAATAAAAGGTTAAAAATTTCAAAAAACTGTATAGCATGTAATTGATTACGAAGATTAAGCTGCTTGCAAATACATATCTTGTAATCGCCTTGTTATTAGGAGCAGGCTTACCAGTCATACTTACAGTTGCAAGCTCACTTGACATAGCTCAGTTCTTATTTTATGCGTATTTGATAGGCGCTGCTTCCGCGCTGGCGCTTACGCTTGCTACAGGGCGCAGAAAAAAGCTTCTACAGCACATTAAAAACCCGAAATCTTTTGCACTCATTGCAGGGATAGGCGTGCTCAATTATGCACTTTTAGAATTCGGCCTCGCCTATGCTGAAAAATTCATAAGCGCATCTCTTGCAACGGTAGTCTACAGGACATACCCATTGCTTATGCTTATGTTTCTGCCTCTATTGCTTAGAGAGCGCGTAACCAAATACCAAGTAGCAGCACTTCTTCTTGGCGTCTTTGGAATATATTTTGCTTTTGCAGGTGGCAGCTTGGGCCTTTTAGACATAGAACATGCTGGTGCAATACTGATCGTTCTTGGAGTTGCTATTGCTAGTGCACTTGCAACAGTACTTGTCAAAAAATATTCCTTTGATATAGTAATAGGCATGTTTATTTTCAACATGGCAAACGCAGCAATTTTTGGAGCAATTGTGCTTGTGAGCAATGCACCTCTGTTTAGTTTTAATTTTATAGAAGTTGCTGCATTGCTGTTTGTCGGAATAGGCTATAATCTGATTACAGGTGTATTGTACTATAGTGCGTTCCGCATGCTAAAATCCACATTCGTGGCAAACATATACTTCCTTTCGCCTTTCATAACAATTCTCTATGCCGGATTCTTTTTAGGTGAGGCTATACTGCCTTATTACCTTATAATTGCAGGTCTTGTAGCTGCTGGTATGATTATTCAGAAGTTTGATCCGCTTGGGGGCACATATCTTAATTATAAACCAGCCAGCACAGACAGGATTTTATTTGATGTTACAAGTGCTTTCATAAACACAAAAGATAGCGATATATACAATGCCATAAGCGCTGGTGGCCGCGTGCTGGCAATTAATGCCGGATGCATTCCTGTGAGCATAGTGGAAAAAGTAATAAGTAATGTAAAACGGATTAATGTACTTGTTTATGCAGATTATCATGATAACGTAAAAGAGGATGAACGAGAGTTCGCGAGGGAAATTGTCGGAGCAAAGGGAGAAGATAAGGTGATAATGTGCGCAGGTTCGCAGACAATAAGCGAGAATGTGCTTTATGCCATTGCAAGTATGCTTCAGAGTACCAATCAAATTTAGGCTTGTCATGTGTTTTCATTTTTATCATTGATACCACACAGTCGTATATTGTATACTAAAGGTGCCTGATTGTATCCTAAAACAGTTCACGCTGAAACATTTGCAGAGGTTGCAAAGCAGATAGCAGGGAATGAAGATAAAACAGGGCCTTCAAGAAATTAGATATTAAAGGATTTAATGCACATTGTCCAGCAGCAATAAACTAGCGAATTAATCAACAAAATAGCTTTATTATGAAGACTTCTGATTTATCATGCATGCTTGGTTTAAGGATAAAATAAGTATATCGAGTGTACAAGATATATCAGAATTGCAGCAGGTGATTGCCCCATAAAAACAAAAGGAGTTTGTGCTTGTGCTTACCATCATTGCTGTATACATTATAGCAATTGCCAGATACATGCTTGAGGTCTGGTAACTTATGAAGTGCAAGGGTTTCCCATAGTGAATGATAAAAGGTTAAACGGACTGCAGCATTTGTAGAGAATATAGATCCTTTGCAGAAGGCATATCAATTTGCTGATACAGATAATGGTAAAAATAAATGTCTATCATGCAGGAATTTACTATTGATACTGCCTGCAGCTTAACAGAATAAAAATATACAGGTGAAGCCTAGCAATGTAGTCTAAAATAAAGAACCTTTTGATTGTAGTGCTTTGTTGCATTAATTAAAAGTTGTGCTAATTATTTAAAAATTAGGATTACCGATTTAAAATAAATAATTTCTTTAATTTAAATTTGAAACTATTAACAAATTAACTATTTTTTGATATATGCAACAAAGCAGAAAAAGGCGAAGCAAAAATGAGCGAAATAAAATATTCATTGCCTGAACTATTTGTGGCTGCAAAAGAAAAATACCCATACACTGGACAGCTTTGGTATTACAGAAGCGAAATGCCTGGCACGGACGTTGGCGTGAAATGCACGATATGCGATAAGTACATTGGTTCATACGATATTAATTTTGAAATGCCAGAAAGTTTCAAAAACGATATAATAGCGCATTTGGACGAGCACCTCACCAAAGAGGGGCAAGCCGGCTTAAGGGCAATAAGTATTCTGATCAAAGGGGTGAAACAGGAATGAACCCTAAAGAAAGGGATTACATACTTCACAATGCAACGTGTTTCAAGTGCGCACACATGATTACATGCCTTGTGTTCAGGGACGAACAACAAATAATAACGCAATTTCCGCCGACCGAGGACGGCAAGAATACTGCGCCGTTCAAGGCTGACGAAATAGCGAAAATCTGCAGTTATTACGCACCGCCGACGGTTTCAGACGCATGGTCAAAGTAGAAGGGTTTTTTCTCCACCCTTCACATCCTCCCTATTTTTTGAAATTTGTTACTGTTCGCCATTTTGTAGTTATTTAGCTTAAAGATGGATTTTTAGTTTAGCATTAACATGTTTCCCAATTAGGCACAGCTTATCGAGAGTTGGTTAAAGGTGAAATATTACTACCTGCGGAACTACTGGTGTATACAATTAAATTTATATAAATGAGGGGTTATTTATCCCTATAATTGTTAAACAGCAAAATTGCTGCTTTTGTAAAGAGTATAAATGATTTTTCACAAACGAGTTTTATTACTAGTGAGGTAAATACAAAGAGGATAATAATAGAAGACCTACTCGAACTCCTGGGCTGGAATAAAAATGAAATCCAAGCTGAGTATCCTATAAAACTTGGAAGCAAAACAGTTTATGCAGACTATGCAATGTTATTAAGTGGTAAACCCGTTTTACTGTTGGAAGCTAAAGCTTTTAATGTAGATCTTTCCAATGATGATTCAGCCCAAATTATAAGTTATGGAAGAATTGAGGGAATTAGATGGGTTGTCCTAACAAATGGAAGAACCGTGAAAATCTTTGATACTAAAATGGGCAAAACAGAAAAGGAGTGTATAGTAACTATGATTGAATTGCTAAAACTACAGAGCTCCTTTTCGGAACTGAACTTCTTAATCTCTAAAGATTCAATTCTAACGGGAAAAATTGAAACCGAGGCAAAAAGGATGATAGTAGAGAGAAAGGCTAGAGATTCTCTGGCACAAAGAAAAGATGAAATTGCACAAGAATTCAAAAGGTCCCTTCTTAAAATAATGGGTATAGGAACTGAGGGTAAAGTTGATATTATCTCTAAGAAACTTTCAGAAATTGCGGTCCAATTATTCGAGAAAGAGCCTGAACTTAGTGGACCGCTAATAATGAAAAACAAAGTGCAGTTAATGACTAGAGATGAGCTTGCAACAAAATCTGATGGAAAAGTTATTTTATGTCCAAGCCGAATTGAGGGCGTCGAATTTCTTAAAAAATATAATGCTTGGGGGTATATCAAGACGAACAAACAGGTTCCATATTTTGCGCTTTACGTAGGGAAACCAGAATCCTCAATTCAATACTTTGGAGAAGTGGATTCGATAACTGAACCAATACAATCAAAAGACGACATTAAATCAATAGAAGATAAGGATAAGGAACGTTTTCAAGCTGGAGAGCAGGTGATATACCTTAAGCCAGGAACATTAGTAAAGTTCAAGGATCCTATACCTTTGAAGAATAGAAGAGAGGCTCCAAGAGGAATTAGATATACAATGCTTGGTAAACTAATAAAAGCCGATTATACCGACGAGCTTTAGACGAAATTGAAGGTGTTTTCATAATGCCCGACATAAATAAGCTAATAGATATCGATAAGGTTCTAGCTGGGTGAAAAAATGCTGCATCAACAGCGGCTAATGAGGAAGAGTTTAAAATAAATTCTGAAAGAATACTTTATGAAGTCCTGACTAAGCTTAAACTTCAGCCTGGCAAATATGAGTATACATTTATATCGGGTGGTAGAGTTGATGCCCTTTATGGCCATCTTATAATAGAATATAAAGCTCCGGGCAAACTTTCAAAAAGTCAAGAAATCGATAAAGCAAAAGAACAGCTTATAGGATACATAAAGAAGGGGGCAACTGTGGTCATGTGGAAAGTTATTCCCAGCAGGAAGGAAAAAAAGCTCCTGGAGCTACAGGTCACTTAAATATTTGTTCAACACAGCATATTTATTCGCAAAACTTAAATATTAGCAATTTGTATTTTAGTTAATATGAAAAATTATAATTATCAGCTTAATTTGAAAAACCTTTTTTCAAACACAAAAACGCTATTTGGGTCAAAAGAGATTGTTTACAGGGACATCAAGAGGTACACATATTCTGAATTTCTAGATAGAGTAAA
>JARVJW010000172.1 GCA_029775955.1 Nitrososphaeria archaeon
CAGGAGGCAGATAGACGACTTCACTCACAAGCTCATTAATGATAACAGAAACATTCTGCTGTAGGTGGAACAGCACGTGGAGGAACTGCCTCTACTTTGAAGTTTGTTCCTATGAAGCAAGAAGCCTCGTCCACAAAAGCATAGTTTATAATTGTATAATATCAGAATTTATTGAGCTCCCAGGCACATTAAATCAAAAATGTTAAAAGGCGCATTGCAGAAGCCATAGTGATCAATAATGTCAATTTATGACTTACATGGAAAAGACTTGATTTCAACACAAGAATGGAGCAGAGAAGAACTGCAGTTTGCAATAGATACAGCAAAAGATATTAAGAGGGGATATTATTCAGGGAGTGTCCCAGAACTTTTTAAGAACAGAACATTTTTCATGTTATTTTATAATACAAGTACGCGCACTAGGTCAAGTTTTGAAGCCGCAGCCACTATGCTGGGGGGCCATGCCCAATTTATTGACTTTAAAACCACAAGGGGGTCTGAGGGAGAAAGTAGGGCAGATATAGCCCATATGTATGAAAGATTAGGACAAGCACTTGGCGTAAGGATTTTGGAAGATGCAGTTGACTACGTTTACGGTGCAGGCAATGCAGTAATTAGAGAATACGCACAGCATTCAAAAATTCCTGTAATTAACATGGCAGACGATATGTATCACCCAACACAGGCTCTTGCAGACATGATGACAGTCGATGAAAAGCTATACGGCAAATATGAAAAGAAGAAATACGTTATAATGTGGGCATACAGCGATCATGTAAGAAGCTGGGGAAGCGTTCAGGATGAAATGCTAATTGCATCAAAGTTTGGAATGGACGTCACACTGGCATACCCGCCTGGATTCGATATTGATGAAAAAATGGTAGAGGCAGCAAAGCAAAATGCGTCTAATTCTGGAGCAAAGGTAGAAATATCTCATGATTTAAAGTCAGCATTAGAAGGAGCTCAAGTGGTGTTTCCAAGAAGCTGGGCTAGCCACGCATGTGTTACAACTGGCATGAACAGATTTGGGAAGGACAGGGAAGTTGAATTACATAAAAAATACACTGACTGGAAGCTGACAAAGCAACTTGTAGACGTAATGGACAAGAATGCAATAGTTACGCACGTTCTACCGGTATTCAGGGGTCAGGAAGCTGACGATGATGTGATGGATGGAGCTCACAGTGTAATACTTGATCAGGCAGAGAATCTTCTATATACAAGGGCTGCAGTTCTGGCACTTTTGGCTGGAAACACGCATTAAGTAATTTAATTTTTTTAGATTTATTTATTTATTGATATGCTTCTTACCAATGTATGTTGAGTGTAGAAATAATAAACATAGGCAATGAGCTTCTTATAGGAAGAACTATCAATCAGAATTTGTTCTGGCTTGGCGCAAGAATTTTTGACCTGGGCGGCTACTTAAAGCGGGCCATAATTATAAGAGATATAAAGGAAGATATTGCAGAAGCAATTACAGTTGTATTAAAAGAACATCCTGACCTAATATTAACAACTGGTGGGCTAGGCCCTACATATGATGATATTACCATGGACTCTATAGCACAAGCACTAGGATTTAAAATGGAATTAAATGATGAATCAATGAAATTTATGACAAAAAGAAGGCCGCCTGAGAATGAAAGTATAAGACTAGCGTATGAAAAAATGTCAACACTCCCTAAGGGGAGTATGCCACTGTTAAACTATGTTGGCTCTGCCCCAGGCGCACTTATTAAAAGTAAATTAACAAAAATCATAATAATGCCTGGGGTTCCTGCTGAAATGCAGGATATGTTCACTAGATACGTAGAGCCCCTATTTGGAAACAGTAAATCAAAAGAGATTGTAATCTTAACAGAAAAAATATATGAAGCAGAACTTGCGCCATTAGTGGCTAAAATGGCCAACAAATACCCACAAGTATACATCAAAACTCACCCTGCTTCTAAAAATGGGATTTCTCATGTGAAAATTGAACTAAAAACTCAATATAATGATAATGCAATTGATGTTGAATGTAATGAAATAAAAATGTGGTTAAAACAAAAAAACGTAAAATTTAGCGTTCAATAAACGGCCCTTTTACCTTTATTCCTATAGCAATTGCCAATGCAGCCTCACGTTTTGTTTCTCTCATATAATCTGGTAGAAGTTCAGGTATGTCGTCAACGATGGGATACCATCTATTGCATTTATTACATATAAAATAGCCACTTACTATTTTTGTTGAATTACATTTATCACAAGGGGCGTTTGACAGGCTTTTAATTTCCTTATTCAGGTAACTGCAAAATAGTTCACATTCGGGTTTTGTGCTTGATTCAATATTATTGGAGGCTTCTAAAACTTCTTTTACATGTAACTCAAGAGGATAATTTTTACATTCAGGGCATGCCAGCACATCAACAAGTTTATATTTCATATACTAATATATATTACAGTAAGATACATTTAAATTTAATCATAAGTTTAGTTTGATATGCGCGAAAATACAGTAGCTGTTTTTGGTATAGGGAAAGTGGGGGGTCCGCTTGCTGCAGCTCTAATTAGAGCAGGATATGACGTTATAGGCGTTGATGTAGATCAGGAAAAAATAAAGGCGATAAATGACGGTATCCCAATATTACCCAACGAACCAGAAGTAGATCAAACTTTTACCAAAGCAATAAAAAACGGTAATGCAAGATTTACAGCTGATGGTAAAGAAGCTTCAAGTAATTCTAGATTTAAGATAATAACGGTTCCAGTATTTTTGGCGGACAAAGTACCTGATTTTAATGCATTAAAGCTTGCTGTTGAAGCAATAACTCCCGGGATAAATGATGATGACCTAGTCGTTCTGGAGTCTAGCGTACCACCGGGTACCACAAAGAAGCAAGTAATAGCGGCTATTGAAAGAAATTTGAAAATTAAGGTTGAAAAAAATTTTTATGTATCATATAGCCCTGAGAGAATTTATGAGGGCAGAGCTTTAAAGGATATAGAAGAAAATTATCCAAAAATTACATCCGGAGCCGGCGAAAAGAGCCTGCGCCTTGCATCTGAATTCTATGGGAAAATAGCGAAAAGAGGCGTAGTAAAAATGTCATCAATTGAAGCTGCAGAGATTGAAAAGCTTGCTGAAGGAATATACAGGGATGTAAATATAGCATTGGCAAACGAGCTGGCCCTGTTATGCGAGAAGTTTAAAATTGATTTCTGGGAGGTCAGAAACGCTGCAAACTCTCAACCATTTTGCAACATACATAGGCCCGGTGCTGGAGTAGGCGGCAACTGCATACCTCTTTATCCATATTTTCTAATTTATTCTGCAAATAGTGTTGGTTCGCAACTTAGATTAACAGAAATAAGCAGAAAAATGAATGAAAGGATGCCCACAGTAGTGGTCAGTGAATTTATAGAGCTTTTTATAACCAATAAAAAGAGCCTTAAGACCGCATCTATTCTTGGGCTTGCATTCAGAGGTGATATAGATGATGACAGGCTTTCACCAACGTACGAAATTATTAGAAGGTTGAAAAGTCTACAAGTGAATGTAAAAGTTCATGATCCGTTTGTAAAATCGGCAAGCACTGATGTGTACCTGACAAATAACATAAATGATGCCCTTAAAGGCGCTGATGGTGTAATAATTGCTACAGACCATTCTTTATATAAGGATCTTGATTACGAAAAAATATCCAAGATGACAGGTAATTTTCCAATAGTTTTTGATACCAGAGGTATACTTTATGGCAAACCCAATATTTATGTTCTTGGTTCGATGAGCTGAACCAAAAAGGGGCCCGTAGCTCAGCATGGATAGAGCGCTGGCCTGCGAAGCCGGAGGTCGCGGGTTCAAATCCCGCCGGGCCCGTTTATAAACATAAATAAATTCAAGACTTTGGAAAACAGTGGTAAGCTCTAATTTAGTATAATGGGCTCATTGGCAAGCACTTTATAGTTGAGCCTATATCAGTGCGCTTCAAGCAAAGCTGCTTTATGTTATATATCTTTAAAGCTATTTGAGTTGATTGCCTCAATTATTGGGCGTATATTGTACTGTATATCAAAGGTGAATTAATATAAACTTCCTCCAATGGTCAGTACGATATTCCGGAAATATCATTGGAAGTATCAGCTGACCCCATTAATTCTCCCTAGATATGTAACTAGCATAAGCAGCTTCACCGTTTTATACAGGTATTGTTAAACAGTGGCCTCAGGCACGATGATTAATTTGCTGCTGAATTACTGTACGCATTTTCAGGTGTTTTGTAGCTTGCATAATTGCTGATTCCAGAATGCTATATCAAGGTAACCTACTGTTATCTTGTCAGATCCCATACTGTTGCGCAAGGAGTATATTTGACCAGTTGCATTATGCTTTACAAAATGTTTGAGCAAGAAAACTGAGCTTGTGATGTAGATGCGATATATTTATACAATTATATTGAAATTGTAATACATTGAGGAGCAGAAAAAAGCATGATATTAACATGCAAAGCATAACCGTAATTTCTCGATTGAACTTGCATGGAAGATAGCAGAATATGCTATATCGTTCAATATCTTCAGCCGACGTGAAACAGTTTGGACTGAAGTCAATTATATCCAACCAGATATTGAGGAAGTATGCAAGAAACAGGAAAGCAAAGTGTGAACCATTCCGGCTCAGGGAATAATGTTCATCTATGAAGATTGTGATACCTTCCCTAAAACTTACTTTCACTTTAGAAACGATTTCCTGAAAATAAATCAGGTTGACAAGGAATATGCATATATTTCATAACCGTCGCAGAGGAAAACATGATTGAACCAGTTTCATATTTAGGGGTTGATAGAAACACGACCGGGCATATTGCTGTTGTAGCCAAGTCCTAAAACTTGGAAGCAGAGCATATTCATATGAGAAAAAGCTTCAGAAAAAAGCGAAATACAGGAAGGTCAAAGAAATAAAAAACAGGGAGAGAAACATTGAAAGGGATTTGAACCACAAGGTATCAGAGGAAGCGAAACAGAACGGGAATTAAGCTTGAATACCTGCAGGGGATAAGAAATGCAAAATCGAGCAGAAATTTCAGGTATTCCTTGAATAGCTGGTCATTCTATAGCAGATGATAGAAGC
>JARVJW010000060.1 GCA_029775955.1 Nitrososphaeria archaeon
ACTCCAAGCGGAACCTTCAGCCCCTTCTGCCTTCTGCAGATCTGGGTATAGGATGGTATCCTGGCTCCCCATATTCCACCAAGCATCTTAGCCCTCGGTCTGCCTGAAGTCCAAAGTACTCCTTTACGGCCAGTAGCATCAGTGCATCAGAGTAGGCATAGGGCTTTTCCCTCTTCCCTTCATTCATCCTCTTCAGCTTGGTTAATCAGGAGGTAAGAATAACAAACATATCAAATGTTGACAAGCTTTTCATTATATTCTTTCCAATCCCTATATGCCAAGGTGAGTCAATGTAAATTTGTGGCATTAATAAATAAACTAGTAATATCAAATAAAATTTATCATCTGATAACATTAATGCAACACAGGACTAAATAAAAAATATTTTTAATCTAGCATAAAAGATGTTAATTAAAATTGAATTTTATACTCTTTATTGGCTTAATAGCAGGTTTTTTAACAACAGTGGCTTATGTGCCTGAGGTGCATAAAATATTAACAACAAAGGATACAAAGGGCATATCACTTCTTTGGCTCATGATCCTTTTAACAGGAGTTTTCCTCTGGTTTATTTATGGGCTTGGCATTTATTCTTTACCATTAATTCTCGCTAATGGTATATCTTTATCATTAATAATTATAATGCTTATCCTTAAACTGAAATTTCATTAGTACATTTACTGTCAAGATTTAAAGGTAAAAATCGCCGTGTTTGTAAAGCTTTTGGTTAGATATACATACATATATCTGAAAGTCAACCACTAACCCCTAAAGGAGTTGCTGTCCTTCCCGTAGGCCCGAGCTAACGATTGGCTTGTTGACAGCAGCACTAAAATTTACCTTCAATGTTCCTTGAGGCATTTAATCAAAAACCACAGTTCAGGCAATTAAAAGACCTTTTCTGTTTTTCTTATTGGTATAACCACATCTGGAGCATTTTTGTGATGTATATCTTGGGTCCAAAAATAACGCGAATTTGCCCATTGCATTGTATTTGATAAATTACTTGAGTAGACCGAGCTTGAACCTCGTTCCCCTGTTTCTCATCTTCTTTGTCTCAAGACGTCAAATGGCAGGTTTTGATATTACACGGTTAAGCGCGAACCGTCTTTGCTGTGAGCATAACGAGTGCCCACGTGCTTAATCTCTTTCTATTATATTGATACCTTTACCCCTCGCTTTGAATTGAAGAACTTTGACGGAACAGCTTTATGTTCCTATCTGTCCCCACAACTTTTACGTCTATTCTCTGCTATTTGAACCACTAAGAATATTTTCCTTTCCTTTATGGTGAGCTGACATTAGTGTATTAGCCACTATATTTGTCAATCAATGGGGAATTGGCAACTGGAAATGTTTACAGTTGTTAAAGAAACTGTAAGTCAGGGCAGAACGTTCTATTGTATATGAAGACCTGCGGATTGGCTTGTTTTGTCTGCTTCAATGCTTATGCCGATCTCCAGCCGCCTGTGCCAGAGCAGATGGATGTGTAGGAATCGCTTACCTGTTTGTATACGCCAGCTTGTTGTATGTCTTTTTAAAGAACCATCTGGCATCTATAAGTTGCTTTCCTGTCTCTAAGGGGAATTGGTCATAGGGAAGCTTAATGGTCCTGAACATTGTTTAATATATTGTACTATAGTAATCTTCATTTATGTTCGCTTTCATCCATAAATGGTGCGGGTTTCCTTACTCATTGTTGATAAAAACATCAAAATAAGTGCACAAAAGTTACATGCTCATTAGGCTAACGGGCTGCGATTATGGTTTTAACCCAATTGCCTCAAATATAAATGCAAGGTTAACACCATTCCTGATAGCTTCAGATGCATCGTGAATTTCCTTGTCATGGCCAAGGTATATAGGCCCTCTTAATGCATCCAAACCGTTTTCATTTCTTAGTGTGTTTACAAGGGATAGCGTGAAATCTTCATTTTCAAATATCCCGTGTAGGTAAGTACCAAAAACCTTGGCGTTCTGCGAACCGTCTGGCCTACTCACATGCATACCATTTTCCTTTCTGATTACGGCAAACGGTGAAGGAGAAACTGTTTCCCCATAATGTATTTCATAACCTGATATTGGAATGCCTTCCATGCCCTTTGCTATAATTGTCCCCTCAACGTTCCTTACCTTTTTTACTGGTTCCATTACAGTTTCAGCTTCAAGTACGTTCAGGCCATCAATTTCCCCTATACCGCTTTCTACCCTATCTATGACCCTTTTACCCATCATTTGGAGCCCCCCACAGATTCCCATTATCCACCTGCCGTCAAGCACTGCATTCTTTAACATTTCATCAAAACCAGAAACTTTCAGCTGTATTAAATCATGGACAGTTACCTTTGACCCAGGTATTATTGTCAAGTCATATCCCTGTGGGTCAGGCAGCTCTTCAAAGCTTATGCCCAGTTCCTTTATTTTATACAGTGGGTAAAAATCAGTGAAGTTTGATATGTGAGGCAATTTTACAATACCCACCCTGACCTTACCCCCCCTGCTTGGAAGATTATCAGCAGAATCCTCCCATGGAAGCATCAGTGGCAAATATGGCACTGCCCCTAAAATTCTTATATTATACCTTTCGCTCATGATGCGGTATGCAGGCCTTAACATGCCCTCATCTCCTCTGAATTTATTGAGCACAGCACCTATCAATCCTCTCCTGCCCATGATGTTCACAGTTCCCAGAATACTTGCAAAAGCGCCTCCCCTGTCTATATCTGAAATCAGGATGTTTTTTGCACCAACAGCTTTGGAAAACTCAACGTTTGCTATGTCTTTCAGATTTACTTCGGCAGGTGAACCCGCTCCCTCGATAACCACCAGTTCATGCTTTTTTTGAAGTTCATTAAAGGCTTCTATTGCAATTCTGAAGAGGCTGTCATGCACGTCCTCTCTGTAATAGTCCCTGGGATTGAGTGTCATATAGTGCTTTCCCATAACAACTATGTGCGAACTGCCTTTTTCAGGTTTAATCAGAACAGGATTCATGAGCACACTTGGCTCTGCTCCTGCAGCCCTAGCCTGCATCGCCTGTGCATATGCTATTTCCCCACCCTCAGCAACGGCAGAATTAAGAGATATATTCTGAGCCTTAAATGGGACGGCATCGACCCCCATATCCCTCAATATACTTAAGATTGCTGTAACAAAAAAGGTCTTGCCAGCTCCCGAAGAAGTTCCCATAACCATTAGTGGTTTAAGTTCCCGTGGCAACAGGCCTCCCACCGTATAAAACTAATCTCGGTTCTCTGTGATATCTGAATGCCTCTCTTAAATTTGGCTCGTTCAGAACTACAAGGTCTGACCTAGACCCTTCCTTTACTTTATGATTTTCAATACCAATGGATTTGGCCGCCCTCACAGTTATCATGTCAAAAATCCTTTCCCTTCCTGCTTCATCCATTGACCATAAAAGGTGAGTTGCAAGGAATCCCACTTCTAACATGTTACATCTCCCATAAGGATAATATGCATCATTACAATCATCCTGCCCAAGGGAAACATTTATGCCATGTGCAAGTGCCTTTTCTACTGGCAGATGATATGCTCCAGTGTGAGGGTTTGTGACCAGGCTTATCCCAGCAAGCTTCACCTTGTTTAAAACTTTGTTCAGGTTACTTTCATTATAAAGCTGAAGGGCCCTTGCGTGGCATGCCTCAACTTTTCCTTGCATGCCCATTTCCAGGGTTTCATCAGCCAGCATCTCTAGGGTTTTCAGAGCTGGGTTTGGGGCATCGTCAACAAGAAACGCCGCTGGTTTGGAATATTTTCTGGCAATGTCCAAAACCTGATTTATATGTTTCAACTGGTCATGTTCATTTTCTTCAATCCAGGGTATACCACCAACCACGTCAGCCCCCTTCTTTACAGCTTCTTCAACAAGTTCAATTGCTCCTGGGTCCAATAACAGGCCCTGCTGCGGAAATGCAACAACCTGGAGCTGCATAAATTCCTTTATTTCGTCCCTTACTCTGATAGCTCCGGCAAACCCCTTCAGGCCGGCCGCAGTATCCACATCCACAAATCCTCTGACGTAAGTTACGCCGTATTTAAGTGCTTCCAGCATTCTCTGCTTTACTCTTGCATAGATCTTATCCTCATCATACCCCTTCTTTACCTCAGCTGCAGCCTTGATTGCGTCCCTGGCCCCTGTGCCCATCTGATACACGTTCATTGTTGCCTTTTCAACCAGTGGACCTGTTTCAACCTTATCAATGTGCACATGGGGCACTACAAAGGATTCAGTTAGAAGCATTCCGCCACCGTCAATTTCACCGTCAGAACCATCCCACGGTTCAATTTTATAAATTTTATCCCTGTCAATTGTCAGTTGATATAACCCGGTTCTTCCCTTAAGTGATACATTAATTATCCTGTACATACATTAACTTTACAAACAGCCACCTATAAATTATATCTTTTTAAAAACTATTTGACGCTCTCTACTATTGAATATTTTTCTACGCTCATAGGTCTGTCATTATCGCCCATTTGGATGCAAGCGGTGCTGAACCAAATTAGCTTTAACAAAGCTAACGGGAAGTCCCTTTGGATGAAGGCGAGTAAAGGCTTTTTATATCTACTATGAAATGATAATTATGTAGTACAGAGCGCAGTATATGCATTGCGTATGATAAAGAACAACAAGATACGTAAAAAATTATTTAGCAAGAAGAAAAAATCAAAGGGCATTAAGCAAAACAGAAATCTGATGAACTTCAAAGGCTCCTCCTTAATGTGGTTTATATAATATCAAAAGGCATAACCAATTTAGTTTCTTATAAAGTTGACGATAACTTTGAAGGTAACTGAAGGTATTATCGTATTAAATAAAACAACATATAATAAAGAGGCTATAGGACAAAATACAATTAACATAAAAGATAAGGCGCAGGAATACCTCATGCAGTATGGGATAACGTACAAATCCAGGCATATCAGTGCACATACAGGGGTTAGACGATTCTAAGGTTATTGATCAGATTCAAAAGGGCTTGCTGGCGCTTACGAAAGAACAATGACTTACACGTTGTTACGTGCATAAGCATGGCAATAGGGATCAATTTAGGCAAAGGACGCGCTTTCAA
>JARVJW010000064.1 GCA_029775955.1 Nitrososphaeria archaeon
GGGTAGTTCACTTGATTATACGTATTCACATTTATTTTCTGCCTGAAGGCATGAGGCTTTACACTCTTCAAGTTACCAGGATCAATGTGTAATTGCTTAAGAATTCACCAAGGCCTTCACCTTTCCTCATGGACAGGGGGGTTCTTCACCATTGAAGGTTGCTGGAGGGGCTTAAGATAAACTTCATAATTCCAGCAGTGAAGAATGGAAGGGTCATAAGGCATACATAGTGAGCTGTCGCTGTAATCGATTACCCCATGGAGGTAGGCTTGGTAATAGCAAAGATGGATTGCAAGAATGATGACAAGCCTGAGGACAAGTATATGGCATTTGCTACAAAATTTTGATAATGCTGAACTAGCGTGATTACCGAAGAGCACAAGTAGGGCAAGATGTAGAGAATATGGGTTTGAGGCCATCAAGCAGGAATTTTGTTGTAAGGGTTGTTTACTTGCAATAATCTGTACAACGCTTGTCCCAGAAATCACAGCATGAGAATACATATGAATTCAGGCGCGCCGTTGAAAGGCGATAAGGGAAGGACCCACAACCAAATGGCAGTGTACGATGGGGCTTAGCTGGAGCTAAATGGTTAAACCTTGCATTTTTTAGTTTAGCATGTTTTCCATACAAAGCTTATCTAGTTAGAGGTAAAACACTATTTGCAGAAATACTGTAAATAGCAATAAACTTTTTAAAGATGGTATCTAGAGGATTTAAACAGATTGGTAGATTTACAATTAGTATTGTCAGATCCTAAAAGCCGTAAAGCAAAGAAAATAGAGATTAAAGGTAACAAATCTTCTATCCTTATTGGAAGGAAAATAGATGAAGTTATAGATGGCACTGGTATTGGGTTAGGGAAAATAAAGTTCAGGATAACTGGTGCCAGTGATAAATCAGGAATTCCGCACAGGCATGACATAGAGGGCCCTGTAAAAAAATACATACTTTTAAGTAATGGTCCAGGCTTCAACCCTACGCGAAAAGGCGAGAGACGAAAAAAACTTGTAAGGGGAAACACAATCGCAGAAGATACTTATCAGGTTAACGGGGTACTAGTAGAAGGCAGTTTAGAGGTAACGCCTGATGCCTAGATATAAGACTACAACTGATGCATTAAAAATTATTTCTCACAAAGAACAGATAAGAAACTTTGGGGTAATAGCGCACGTAGATCATGGAAAAACAACGACCTCTGATTCCCTGCTGGCTGCAGCTGGCATGTTGAGCCCCACAGTAGCTGGTCAGGCTCTGGCTTTAGATTATATGGAATTAGAGCAAAAAAGGCAGATGACAATCAAGGCTGCAAGTGTAACTCTATACTACGAATATGAAGGACAACCATATGTTTTTAACATGATAGACACACCGGGCCACATAGACTTTACAGGAAAGGTCACAAGATCATTAAGAGCACTGGATGGAGCAGTAGTTGTAGTGGATGCTGTTGAAGGGGTAATGACACAGACCGAAACAGTCCTGAGGCAAGCGCTTGATGAAAGAGTGAGGCCAGTGCTTTACATTAATAAAATAGACCGGCTAATTAAGGAACTAAGGCTTTCACCGGAGAGAATGCAGATTTGGTTAACAAACATAATTAATGATGTAAACCAACTTATTAATATTTATGCTGAACCTGAGTATAGAGATAAATTCAAAGTAAACATAGCAGACGATAGTGTAGCATTTGGGAGTTCGAAAGACAAATGGGGATTTACCTTAAGCATAGCTAAGCGTGCAGGAATGGGATTCAAGGAAGTGTATGAATCATATACGGCAGGTCATAATGATGAGTTAATAGCCAAGTTTCCATTACATGAAGCTGTCCTATCAATGGTAATAAAACATATTCCTCCCCCACATGTGGCGCAACGTTACAGAATACCAAAAATTTGGAAGGGGGATCCAAACAGTGAGGTCTATAAGGCAATGGTTGAATGCGACGACAACGGTCCCACAGTTATAATGGTAACCAATATGGTAGTAGATCCGCAAGCTGGGCCTGTAGCAGTGGGCAGATTGTTCAGTGGCACAGTTAGGGATGGCGACCTTTTTTATCTGGTAAATGCCAAAAGGCAAGAAAGAGTGCAAAGCGTAAGCATGTTTATGGGGCCATTTAGGGAAATAGTAGGATATTTGCCAGCTGGTAACGTTCCAGCATTGCTCGGGCTACAGCATGCAGCATCTGGTGAGACACTCTCAAGTATAAAAGATGTAGCTCCATTTGAAAGCATCAAATATGTAAGTGAACCGGTTGTTACTATAGCAATTGAACCTAAAAATCCAAGGGACCTGCCCAAATTAATAGAAACAATGCAAAACATGCATATAGAGGACCCAAACCTAGTTGTAACTATAAATCAGGAAACTGGTGAAACGTTGTTGTCGGGAATGGGGGTACTTCATCTTGAGATAGCCACGACGATGATACAGGATGCAGGGATAGATATCATTACAAGCAAACCTCTGATCAATTACAGAGAAACAATAACTACAAAAGCCGGTCCTGTAATGTCAAAGAGTCCTAATAAGCATAATAAAGTATTCATTAAGGTAGAACCTCTATCAGAACAAGTAATCAACCTAATTGTAACCGGAGAAATAAACGAAAATACCGACAGCAAGCAAATAGCAAAAGTACTAAGAGATAATGGGTGGGACGCTGATGAAGCCAAGGGCGTGGTAGCAATTGATGGAAGGGGCAATATTTTCGTAGATCAGACAAAAGGTGTACAGTTTCTTCAGGAAAGCATTGATAGCCTAAGGTCGGGATTTACTGATTCAATGACAAACGGCCCGCTGGCATATGAATATGTCAGAGGTGCCAAGGTTATATTACATCATTTTGTACCCCACGAAGACCCAGCGCACAGAACATATGCACAGCTTATGCCAGCATCAAGGAGAGCTATATTGGGGGCAATGCTTTTAGCTAGGCCAACTTTGTTGGAGCCAATTCTAGCTATTGAGGTTAAGGGGGTTCAGGATATAATAGGACCGGCAATAGGCGTAATAACAAGTAAGCGTGGGAAAGTTTTAAACATAACACAAAAGGAAGTATTTACGGTACTGCAGGCTGAGATACCTGCAGCAGAAACTTTTGACCTATCAGAATCCATGAGAGGTGCCACCGCAGGCAAGGCAGTATGGAATACTAGCTTTAAAGGATGGGCACCAGTGCCAAATAGCATTTTGAGCCAGATTATTGTGTCCATAAGAAAGAGAAAGGGTCTGCCACTAGACGTGCCTAAGCCAGAGGAGTTCATAGACGAAGATTGAGTGATAATTATGGTTATACATTTGTTAAAAGCCGAACAAGAGAGCTTACAAATATACTGATAGGATCTGCGTTAGTTTGGGGAGTAGGAGCAAGTTGGCTGATTTTTCTAAGCCTCACAGGATTTTTTATTAACAGTATATTGTTTCTAGCTGCATTTATTTTACATGAGTATGCCCATAAAATTATTGCAATAAGACATGGACTATATGCTGAATTTAAGTTGCAGTGGGTTTGGGCGTTAATAACGTTCATAAGTATTTTTTTGCCATTTAAATTAATAGCTCCTGGAGCTACAGTAATATATGGCTATGCAGAAGAAAACACAATGGGAAAAATAGCCCTTTGGGGGCCATTGACAAACATAATCATGGCCATAATTATATTTCCTTTTACTTTGATTAGCGGGTTTGGATTTCTATGGATTGCTATTTACTTTAATGCATTTATAGCGGCCTTTAATTTAATACCATTTTCTGTTTTAGATGGAAAGAAGATATTAAACTGGAATAAATCAATGTGGGCTATGGCATTTGTAGCCTCTGTAATGTTATTCATTGCTTCATTTATTCATGTACCATAATTAAAATTTAGGAATTATCCATCTGTTCCCATTAACTTTGAATCCTGATAAAACTATGAAATACTGATTGTCCTACTTGGACCTGATTTTTAGGTATTCAGTGTCATGCTTAAAGGATGACTTAAATGCCTTATCCAGTACGACTAGGCTGCAGGCTCTGAATTGATTTCATTAAGCCATATCCATCTTGGTTATGGTTAACATTTTCAAGATTTCAAACGCATTCAGCCCTTTTCAGCATAGTATTTTTATCTCCGCTTCAAAGAAATGATTGTAGACCCATCGACATGCCCTAACTTATCTAATAGAATGTTCTGCTGTTCGTTCGAATACAATTGCACTGGGGCCATCATTGTTTATATAATCCCCACACGAGTAATACATATTTTGCAATTCATCCCCTACCTAAAAGCACTGGGCTTTCTTGCCTATAAATTTGTAAGCCTATTCAAAAGATTATGGGCCAAGTAGCTTCTCTGCCTACTGACAGTCTGCCATGCGTTAACTAGCTGGATACCGGTTTTCTCCTTGTTGTTCTAACCCTCTTGCTTCTGTGGAAGCACTATCTGCAGAGTCTTGAAGCGCTCCGCCGAAGAGGCTAGCGTACATGGGTTCCCAACCAGCATTCCATCGCCAAGGCTATAATGTTCGAGGCGTCAACATCCACGCGGGCCTTAATTAAGCGCAACACAATGAAAAAAGCAAATCCCCGAGATGTTTGTCAACAAAATAGAGGGTTCGAAACAGCTACGATCATCTTTATAAGGGGCTATAATATATATTATTATTGAAAAGCTTTATACGATAAGCGAGGCGGCTGACATACTACACATGACCACGTTAAGGATTTGGGACAAACAGGGTAAGATAAAATGTATAAGGCTTTCCAACAGTTACGATACTTTAAAGGGTAATTGAAAAAAAAGAAGATTTGAAGCTGTAAGGGTTTCATCAAGGGGTTAGAAGAACGATTTAAGAGCGCAAACCTAAAGGCTTATGGCTGTGGCAAATGGTATTCAATGTCAGGAGCAGATTTTCAATAATAGCTTCACCGAGGGCATGAAACTTGTGAAGGAAAACAAGGTGTCAACGCACAGGCTCACAAGGTTTGGCATTGAAACTTTAAAGAAAGTGTTCACAACTTTCGGAACAGAAATAGAAGTAGTAAACCATGATGAAAAGACTCAAGGAGAACTTGTTGAAGACTTAATTACGACAGTTTC